>JAEWPH010000229.1 GCA_023460715.1 Pseudomonadota bacterium
ACCCCGGCCTGGTCGTGCAGGCCGTGGACACCACCGCCGCCGGCGACACCTTCCTGGGTGCGCTGGCCGTGGCGCTGGCGCGGCGCCACACCCTGGACGAGGCCGTGCGCGAAGGCATCCGCGCGTCCGCCCTGTGCGTGACGCGCCGCGGCGCGCAGCCGTCCATCCCCACCCGCGCCGCCGTGGCGCAAAGCCCCCAACCCCCCGACTGGACCCCGCTGTGAAACGCACCGCCCTGCTGCACGCCGAACTCTCCCACGCCATCGCCAGCCTGGGCCATGGCGACATGCTGGTGATCGGCGACGTAGGCCTGCCGATTCCGCCCGGCCCGCGCCGCATCGACCTGGCGCTGACGCCCGGCATCCCCGCCGTGGCCGACGTGCTGCGCACCGTGCTGACCGAGATGCAGGTCGAGCGCGCCGTGATCGCCACCGAGGCCTCCGCCCGCGAACCCGGCGGCGCCCTGCCCGCCTGGTGCGCCCTGCCGGTCGCGCCCACGCAAGTGCCGCACGAGGAATTCAAGCGCCTGACGGCCCAGGCCCGCGTGGCCGTGCGCACCGGCGAATGCACGCCGTACGCCAATGTCATCCTGGTGGCCGGCGTCACCTTCTGATCAAAAAAGTGAGCAGCTAGCGCTTACCCTCATTGGCATTCAGGCACGAAAGTATCTGAATCGGTTGATTGACAAGCGCAAGCAGCTATCATTTTTAATATCGACCGGCCGGTGCGCCAGGCCACGCTGTGCTTGCGGCCAGGGCGGCGCCGGGTCAGGTCCGGGTTTTGGAGGGCGCCAGCGTGCGCCGCCTGGCGTTACGCTGGCCGGCCCGCCGCCCTGCCGAGGCCGCACGCACCCGCCATGCCCTTGCCGTCCCCCTCCGCTCCATCGCCCCAGCCCCTTCCCCCGGACATCACCGTGCTGGAGCGCGGCTGGCTGTCGGCCAACAACATCGTCTTCACCGGGCCCGAAGCCACCGCCGTCGTGGACACGGGCTACTGCGCCCACGCCGAGCAGACCGTGGCACTGGTGGACGCCGCGCTGGACGGCCGCCCGCTCGATCTGCTGCTCAACACCCACCTGCACAGCGACCACTGCGGCGGCAACGCCGCGCTGCAGGCCGCCTGGCCCGGCGTTCGCACGCTCATCCCGCCCGGCCAGGCCGCGCACGTGGCCGACTGGGACCCGTACGCCCTGAGCTACACGCCCACCGGCCAGGACTGCCCGCGCTTTCGCATGGACGGCGTGCTGCAGCCCGGCACCACGCTGCGCCTGGGCACGCGCGACTGGCAGGTGCATGCCGCGCCGGGACACGACCCGCATTCCATCGTGCTGTTCGAGCCGCGGGCGGCGCTGCTCCTCTCGGCCGATGCGCTGTGGGAGAACGGCTTCGGCGTGGTCTTCCCGGAACTGGAAGGCGACAGCGCCTTCGGCGACGTGGCCGCCACGCTGGATCTGATCGAAGCGCTGGCGCCGCGCACCGTCATTCCCGGGCACGGCAGCGTCTTCCACGGCGTGCCGCAGGCCCTGGACACGGCCCGCCGCCGGCTCGACGGCTTCGTGCGCGCGCCGCAGCGGCATGCGCTCTACGCCGCCAAGGTGCTGCTCAAGTACAAGCTGCTGGAGTGGCAGGACATCGCCACCGCCGACCTGCAGGCCTGGGCCGCCGCCACGCCCTATTTCGGCATGCTGCGCGGGCGGCACTTTGGCGACCAACCGCTGGCCGATTGGGTGGAGAGCCTGCTGGACGACCTGGTGCGCTCGGGCGCGGCCGCGCGGGACGGCGACAGGATCCGGAACGCCTGACCCTCGCTGCTCCGCCCGCAGGGAAGCGGCACCACGCCCAGCCGCTGGCGCATGCCCGCGCCCTCAGAACCGGTGCTGCTGGGCGCAGCCCAGCACGTGGTTCGTGTTGCTGGACATGCACTGGTAGAAGGCGCGCTTGGCACCGGTGGACGATTCGCAGTCGCCCACCGTGATCTGTCCGCGTGTGCTGCGGATCTGCTGGGCGGTGGCGTCGAACTTCTCGCGCGTCATGTACCCGTCGCGCATGTTTTTCTCGCCGGTCTCCAGCATGGTGTCTAGGCCGTAGGTGGCGTTGCTCACCGCCACCGAGCACGACAGCTTGGGCGTACCCGGCTGGGTCTTCAGCAGCCCGCGGGTCATGTCTTCCACCTGGGCCTGCACTTCCTTGGGCAGTTTCTTGGGGGGCGCTGCGCCACCGCCGCCCGAAGCGCCCGGCCCGAGGTTGTGCAGCCTGGGCTGCTGGGCCGTTTCCAGATCGGGCGGCTGAGAGCCGTACTGCGTGCGGCCCTGCGCATCCACCCATTTGTAGACCGGCTGCGCCTGCGCGGCGCCCACCAGCAATGCGGCAGCAGCCGTCAGCGCTGCAGCCATCCCTCGTTCCAGCATGTGATTCTTCCGATCGCTTGCTTGGCGCAGGCCACCGCGGCCCGCGTCCTCCCACCTGTGCCGGTCCGCAGCGCCCTCCCCAGAGCGCTGCCTGCCGCATCACGTCGTGCGGCGGCCGGCCAGACGGGCGATCATATCGCCGCGTGCGCGCTACAGGCGTTCAGGGCAGGTCCTTGTTGGGCTCGGGCACCGATGCATCGCGCGGCCCCACGGTGCCCAGCCGCGCCTTGAGGGACTGCGGCTGCCCCGTCAGGATGGCCGCGTAGCTGGTGGTGTTGGACAGCACCTTCTTCACGTAGTCGCGCGTTTCGGAGAAGGGCACGTTCTCGGCCCAGATGGCGGCATCCAGCACCGGTCCGTTGCGCCACACGCGGGGACGGCCCGGGCCGGCGTTGTAGGCCGCGGCGGCCAGCGGCATGGAGCCGTCAAAGTCGTCCAGCGCGAGCTTCAGGTAGGCCGTGCCGATGGTGATGTTGGTGTCGCGGTCGTTGATCTGGTCGGGCGTGAAGGTCGTCAGTCCGATCTTGCGCGCCGTCCAACGTGCCGTGGCCGGCATCACCTGCATGAGGCCGGAGGCACCCACGCCGGAGCGCGCATCCATGATGAAGCGGCTCTCCTGGCGGATCAGGCCGTAGACGTAGGCCGGGTCCAGCCCGATGGCCTGCGCGCGGGCCACCACCGCGTTGCGGAACGGCATGGGAAAGCGCTGCGACACATCGGCAAAACCCTTGGTGCGCTCGCTGGTGTTGATGCAGCGGTCCCACACCTCGCGCTGGCAGGCCAGGTCGGCCGCGGCCAGCAGCTCGCGGTCGGGCATGCCGCCGGGCGTGTGCAGGTTGGTGGTGTAGTTCCACTCGCGCACGCCTTCGCTGCGCAGGCCCAGCTGGATGGCATAGAGCCCGCGGACCAGGCCGGGGTTGGCGCGTGCGGCCGCCTTCTCTTCGGGCGTGAGCGGTGCGGGCGCCGCCGGCAGGCCCACGCGCTGGCCCAGTTCCTCCAGCGCCAACTGTTCGTAGAAGCCGCTGTGGCCGGCGATGCGCTCCAGCAGCTGGCGGATCTCGGCGCGGTCTTCGTCGCCGGGGCGGTTGGCGAGCAGGGAACGCACCTTCCAGTACGTCCAGGTGCTGTCCTTGCGCGCCTCGGGGCTCATGGCATCGATGGCGCGGCCGGCCACCTTCCACTGGCCGGCGCGCAGGGCGGCCCGCACCTTCCAGCCGAGCATGTCGTCGGTCAGGTCGGAATCCTTGGTCACGTTGGCGAAGTAGCCGAGCGCATCGCCCGACAGCGCGATGGCCGACTGCTTGCCGATCACGCCCCACACCCAGTTGCGCTCTTCGGCGCCGAGCTGCACGCCCCACTTGGAATCCAGCAGCTGGGCGGTGGTGGCCAGGTCGCTCATGGCCATCTTGATGAGCGCCAGCCCGATCAGCTCCTGGCGCACCTTGCCGCCGGCCGTGGCGCGGCTGGCCAGGAACTTGGCGGGCGAGCCCAGCACATCGCGCAGCAGGGGCAGCGCCTCGGGCGCGACGATCTCCACCGCGTTCTGCACCACGCGCGAGCGATTGGCCTCAGCGGCCAGGCGGGCCTTGCGCCACACGTCGGCGGCCTTGATGCGCTTGCTGGCGTACATCTGGGCGGCGGCATGCGTACAGCCGTCGTCCACCTCGCGCAGCGCATACCAGTTGCGCAGCACCTCCTCATCCGCGCCGGCCGGTGCGGCGCCCTTGATCTGGTCCACCGTGAGGGCGTAACAGCGCACCTCGCGGTCGTCGGACATGCGGTACTGCGGGTGCAACTCGGCGAACTGCGCCCAGTCGCGGCGCTGGCCCACCAGCAGCAACCAGTCGTTGCGCAGCCGGTCCTCCTGGTAGGTGCCGGCGTAGCGCTGCAGGAAGGCGCTGACCTCGCCGGGCGAGGCCTCGTTCAGCCGGGCCTTCAGCTCCCAGTAGGCAGCCCAGGGCTCCAGGGCATGGCCCCGGGCAGCCGGCAGCAGCGCGGCCAGCGCGGCCTTGTCGCCCTTGCGGAAGGCTTTCTGCATTTCCAGCACGGCGTCGTCGCCGCGGTTTTGCGCCAGGGCAAGGGGCGAAACAGCCGTCAGCAATGCGCCGGCCACGAGCGGTGTCAGAATCTTGAGCAATTGCATTGGGGAATTATGTGATGGACAAAGCAGCCCTGCGCCGCGAACTGGTAGAACAACGCCTCAATTTGGCAGACCGCCTACAGCGCGCAGACCAGCTGCAGCGCGTCATGCGCATCTGGCTGGTGGACCGCCCCGACACCATCATCGGCGCCTACTGGCCCATCAAGGGCGAGTTCGACCCTCTGCCTGCCCTGCACCGCTGGAAGGAAGACGGCGAGCTGCTGGACGAGCCGCTGCGCCGGCGCATCGGCCTGCCGGTGGTCGACAAGGTGCACAAGACGCTGACCTTCCACGCCTGGTACCCCGGCTGCCCGATGGAGGAAGACGCCTACGGCATCCCCAAGCCCAAGGACACCGAGCTGATCGTGCCGACCCTGCTCTTCGTGCCCTGCGTGGGCTACGGCCCCGGTGGCTACCGGCTGGGCTACGGCGGCGGCTTCTACGACCGCACACTCGCCACCTTGCAGCCGCGGCCCACCACGGTGGGGCTGGGCTTCACGCATGGCTATCTGGACGAGTTCGAGCCCGAGCCGCATGACCTGCCGCTGGACGCCATCCTGAACGACAACGGGGTGGTCTGGCCTGTATAAGACCATCCCCCTGAGCGGCTGCGCCGCTCCGTGCAGCCGCCAGAGGCGGCAGCCCTTCGCGCACGTCCAAGCCTGCGCGAGCAGGCTTGGAGCCGCGGCGCTCAGCCCCCTCTTTCACGCTCACGCGTGGGAAGGGGAACGACGCCGGTGGCCGGGCAAAGCCCGTTCCACGGCGTCTGCTGGCATGGCCTGCTCCGCGGCCCTCTGAGGGTTGGAGTGCAGGGGGCAGCGAGCGATGCGCCCCGTGCATCAAACCGGGGCATGCAACGCAACACTGGCGCAGCGTGGGCTGGCTAGACTTTCGGATCCCTTCATCCCTGTCCGGCAAGGCCTCCCATGCTCCAGCTCTACATCGGCAACAAGAACTACTCCTCCTGGTCCATGCGGCCGTGGGTGCTGCTGCGGCAGGCCGGCATTCCTTTCGAGGAGGTCGTCCTGCGCTTCGACAGCTTCGACGCGGGCTCGCAATTCAAGCAGCAGATCGGCGCCGTCACGCCCACCGGCAAGGTGCCGGTGCTGGTGGACGACCGCTTCGCCGTGTGGGACACGCTGGCCATCGCCGAGTACGTGGCCGAGCGCCACCCCGACAAGCAGCTGTGGCCGGCCGACGTGCAGGCCCGCGCCCGGGCCCGCAGCGTGGTGGCCGAGATGCACAGCGGCTTCGGCAGCCTGCGCAGCGCCTGCCCGATGAACATCGAGGCCCATCTGCCCGAAGTGGGCGCGCTGATCTGGCGCGACAACGCCGGCGTGCGCGCCGACGTGCAGCGCCTGGCGGCCATGTGGACCGAGCTGCTGGCCGCCTACGGCGGGCCCATGCTCTTTGGCCAATTCACCATTGCCGACGCCTTCTTCGTCCCGGTCTGCATGCGCCTGACCACCTACGCGCTGCCGCTGCCGCCCGCCATCGCCGACTACGTGCAGCGCGTGCGCGCCCTGCCGGGCGTGAAGGACTGGATCGACGGCGCGCTGGCCGAGAAGGATTTCCGGGACTTCGAGGAACCTTACCGGCTGCGCCATCCTTGAAGACTGACCACAATCATGATTAGCACGATCTACGTGGTGCCTTGAAGACCGGTAATCCAGCGTGCACGAGCACTGCGGAGCGCCGAGGCCTCAGCGCTTGAGCCCCGAGAACGGCTACAAAACAGCCAATGAGCGGTCACTACTGTTCTGGGGGAGTGCCCGATGCCCATAGGCCGAACACAAATGCCGAATCCTTGTCCTTGGGCGTGATCTGCAGATCCTTGCGCATTTCGTATAACAGCGCCGATAAAAGCCTGTCGTGGGTAGCTCTGTCAGCGCTGCTACCGGTCTTGATCGCCTGTTGAAAATCTTGCAGCGCCTTAATGATGACCTGCGGAGCCACTAGATTCAACTTATTGCATGCTCTGGCAAAAGCTCGCTGGCCGTCGGAGGTCGATTCGCCTGAAATGACGCCGCTCAGTGTGAGTACGAATTCTTTGTAGTGCTCAAGTTTCTCTTTTCTTAACTCAGCTTCCCGCTCCCGCTTCTTGGTGAACCAGTAGGTAACGCCTGCCAAAATGACCGCGCCGGAAGCTGCGATCAGTGGCCCAAACACTTCAACAGCCATACCACCCTCCGATTTTTTTGATGCGTAATGCTGGACCGAGCCTAGCGGAACTGCTTGCGCAAATGTGCCCGGTGGCGCGCGATGTGGGCCATCTGCGCCGGCGCGATGGAGCCGCCCAGGTCCTCCCCATCGCCGTTGAGCACCGCGTTGGCATGGGCCAGCGCGCGGGCCACTACCTCCTGCTCGTCCAGGCCCTTCTGCGCCGCCAGGTCCAGCGCCACGCGGCGCATGGCGCGCTGGGCCAGCATCCACATGGCGCCGTAGCGGTCCCAGGCCAGGGCCGTCTCCTCAGCCTTCTCATGCTCGGCCAGGATGGCGCTGAGCGGTTTTTCCAGCACCTCCTGCAAGGCGTCGAGCCGCTCCTGCAGTGCCTGCACGCGCTCCTCCAGCCGATGCGTCTGCACAGCCTGCTCCACGGCCTCGGCCGGGTCGGCCGGCACGGGCACGCTGCCGTCAGGATTCATCTGGGCGATGGTGAGGGAAGAGGCGATGGACATGGCGGCGAGCGCTGCGGCAAGGGTTGGACGCGCCGACTATAGAAGAGAAGAAGAACCGAAACGGACCGAACCCTACGCCGCGCCGCATACCGGCCCTCGCTACACTGCCCGCATGCAAATCTACATGGTCGGCGGCGCCGTGCGCGACAGGCTGCTGGGCCGCCCGGTGCACGACCGCGACTGGGTGGTCGTCGGCGCCACCCCCGAAGACATGACCGCCCAAGGCTACCTGCCCGTGGGGCGCGACTTTCCCGTGTTCCTGCACCCGCAGACGCGGGAGGAATACGCGCTGGCGCGCACCGAGCGCAAGAGCGGGCGTGGCTACCGCGGGTTCGCCGTGCAGGCCTCGCCCGACGTCACGCTGGAGCAAGACCTCTCGCGCCGCGACCTCACCATCAATGCCATCGCCGCCAGCGCGGAGGCGGCAGACAGCGCGGCCGGCGCGCCGCAATTCATCGATCCCTATCACGGCGTGCGCGACATCGAAGCGCGCGTGCTGCGCCATGTGACCGACGCCTTCCGCGAGGACCCCGTGCGCATCCTGCGCCTAGCGCGCTTTGCCGCGCGCTTCACCGACTTCAGCGTGGCCCCCGAGACGATGCAGCTCATGCGCGAGATGGTCGAGGACGGCGAGGTGGACCACCTCGTGCCCGAGCGCGTGTGGCAGGAGCTGGCGCGCGGGCTGATGGAAGAGCGGCCGTCCCGCATGTTCGAGGTGCTGCGCGAGTGCGGCGCGCTCGCCGTGCTGCTGCCCGAGGTGGCGCGCCTGTGGGGCGTGCCGCAGCGCGCCGAATACCACCCCGAGGTGGACACCGGCGTGCACCTGATGATGGTGCTGGACATGAGCGCCCGGCTGCAGGCCCCGCTCACCGTGCGCTTCGCCTGCCTGGCGCACGACCTGGGCAAGGGCACGACACCGGCCCATGTGCTGCCCCGCCACATCGGGCACGAAGAGCGCAGCGCGCGCCTGCTCAAGGGCGTGGCCGAGCGCCTGCGCGTGCCGGTGGACTGCCGCGAGACCGCCGACGTGGTGGCGCGCGAGCACGGCAACATCCACCGCAGCGGTGACCTGGGCGCCGCCGCCCTGGTGCGCCTGCTGGAGCGCTGCGACGCCTTCCGCAAGCCGGAGCGCTTCGGGCAGATCCTGCTGGCCTGCGAGTGCGACGCACGCGGCCGCCTGGGAATGGACGAGCAGCCTTACCCGCAGCGCCCCCGGCTGCAGGCCGCCCTGACCACGGCCAGCGCCGTGGACACCGCCGCCGTGGCCGCTGAGGCCCGTGCCCGCGGCGCCGAAGGTGCGGCCATTGGCCAGGCGATCCAGAAGGCGCGGGTGCGGGCACTGGAAACCGCCGCCAGCCCCGCAGCAGAGTGACTGACCGGCCGAACGGCCGGACCGTTCAGCCCGCCAGAGCGCCTTGCACCCAGCGCACGATGTCCGCCGCGCCCATGGCGCCCGAGGTGCGCGCCACCTCGCGGCCGCCGCGGAACAACGCCATCGTCGGAATGCTGCGGATGGCATGGCGGGCCCCCAGCGTGGGGTGCGCCTCCGTGTCCAGCTTGGCCACGCGCACCTGCGGCTCCAGTGCCTGGGCGGCCTGTGCATAGGCGGGCGCCATCATCCGGCACGGCCCGCACCACGGTGCCCAGAAGTCCACCAGCACGGGAATGTGGTTGCGCTGGAGGTGCTTGTCGAAGGACGCCGCATCCAGTTCCGCGGGCGCGCCGGTGAACAACGGCCTGTGGCAGCTGCCGCAGTCCGGCGCCTGGCCGAGCTGGGCACTCTGCACGCGGTTGGTGGTGTGGCAATGGGGGCAGACGATGTGCAGGGCTTCGGTCATGACAGGAGCGGCGCGACGACGAAAGGAAGTGGCTTGAATATGTAGTCTCCAGAGGGCGTTTTCAAGGCGCCTACAGGGCAGCGGGCAGGTCGCCTACAGTGTTTTCAAGCGCTTCTGCTAAGGTTCCAGCCAATGCAAACCACCCCTTTGCTGACACCGCACCACGCCCTGTTTCTGGACTTCGACGGCACCCTCGCCGATATCGCCGCACAGCCGCACGCGGTGCACGTTCTCCCCGAAGTCGTCCCCACCCTGCAATCGCTGCACCACTACCTCGGCGGCGCGCTGGCGATCGTGACCGGCCGCACCGTGGCCGACATCGACCACTTCCTGGCCCCGCTGCAACTGCCGCTGGCCTGCGAGCACGGCGCGCAGTACCGCCTGGGCAACGGCCATGCCGGCGGTGTGCCCGCCCCCGACCTCACCCCCGTGCTGGACGCGCTGCGCCCGCTGCTGGCGCTCTACCCGCAGCTCCTGCTGGAGCCCAAGAGCGCGGGGCTGGCACTGCACTACCGGCAGGCCGTCGAACTGGAGCCGCTGTGCCAGACGACCCTGGCACAGGCATTGCAACAGGTGCCCGGCATGGAGCTGATGCAAGGCAAATGCGTGCTGGAGGTCAAGCCCTCCGGCCCCAGCAAGGGGCGGGCGATCGGCGACTTCATGCGCCAGCCGCCGTTTGCCGGCCGCACGCCCCTCTTCGTGGGCGACGACGTGACCGACGAAGCCGGCTTTGCAGCCACGCAGGAACTGGGCGGCATGGGCGTGAAGGTGGGGCCCGGCGACACCCTGGCCATGGCCCGCTTCGAAAGCCCCGCCGCCGTGCGGGCCTGGCTGCAGCAGGCCGCCCTGCACCTCCACACCGTCCCCTCCAGCACGGGAATCGTTCCATGACCGCCACCTCGTTCGGCCCGCCCGCTGCGCCCTCGCTTTCCCTGGGCATGATCGGCAACTGCGCCATCAGCGCCCTGGTGGATGCGCAGGCCCACATCGTCTGGTGCTGCCTGCCGCGCTTCGACGGCGACCCGGTCTTCAACGCCCTGCTGCAGCCGGGCGAGCAGGGCAGCCGCTTCGCCATCGAGCTGGAGAACCTGGCCGCGACGCAGCAGTGGTACGAGCCCAATACCGCCGTGCTGCGCACGCTCCTCATCGACACAGAAGGCAACAGCATCGAGATCACGGACTTCGCGCCGCGCTTCTACGCCCGCTCGCGCTTCTTCCGGCCCATGACGCTGGTGCGCCGCGTGCGGCCCGTGAAGGGGGCGCCCCGCATCCGCGTGTCGCTGAACGTGCGCTTCGAATGGGGTCTGGCCGAGCCCACCATCACCCAGGGCAGCAACCACATCCGCTACGTGGGCGAGCACCTGACGCTGCGCCTGAACACCGATGTGCCCGTGGCCTACGTGCTGTCCGGCCAGCCGTTCGTGGTGAGCCACGAGCACAACTTCATGCTGGGCGCCGACGAGTCCCTGTCCACCGGCATCGCCGACACGGCGCGGCATTTCGAGCAGGAGACGGTGGCCTACTGGCGCCAGTGGACGCAGCGCCTGGCGCTGCCGCTGGAGTGGCAGGAAGCGGTGATCCGCGCGGCCATCACGCTCAAGCTCTCGCTGTTCGAGGACACCGGCGCCATCGTGGCCGCCATGACCACCAGCATCCCCGAATCCGCCGACAGCGGCCGCAACTGGGACTACCGCTTCTGCTGGCTGCGCGATGCCTTCTTCGTGGTGCGCGCGCTGAACAGCCTGTCCGAGACGGCCACCATGGAGGACTACCTGCGCTGGCTGTCCAACGTGGTGGTGGAGGCCGGCAGCGGCCACATCCAGCCGCTGTACGGCATCGGCCTGGAGCGCGACCTGCCCGAGGCGCTGGTGCCGCAGCTGGCCGGCTACCGCGGCATGGGGCCGGTGCGCGTGGGCAACCAGGCGGCCGAGCATTTCCAGCACGACGTGTACGGCAACATCGTCCTGGGCGCCGCCCAGGCCTTCCACGACAAGCGCCTGCTGCACCCGGCGGGCGCCGCCGAGTTCGCCCGCATGGAGCTGATCGGCGAGCTGGCCGTGAAGGTCTACGGCCAGCCCGACGCCGGCATGTGGGAGCTGCGCACCCGCGCGCGCATCCACACCTCGTCCGCCCTGATGAGCTGGGCCGCCTGCGACCGGCTGGCCAAGATCGCCCAGGCCCTGCACCTGACGGACCGCGAGCCGTACTGGCGCACCCATGCCGACCGCATGCGCACCGAGATCCTGGAACGCTCGTGGTGCGAGCGCCGCCAGGCCTTTGCCGAGAGCTTCGGCGGCCACGAGCTGGACGCCAGCGTGCTGCTGATGGCCGAGGTCGGCCTGATCGACCCGCGCGACCCGCGCTTCGTGAGCACAGTGGACGCCATGGAGGCCACGCTCTGCGACGGCCCCTACATGCGCCGCTACGAGGCAGCCGACGACTTCGGCAAGCCCGACACAGCCTTCAACATCTGCGCGTTCTGGCGCATCGACGCGCTCGCACGCATCGGCCGCAAGCAGCAGGCGCGCGAGATCTTCGAGGCCATGCTGGCCGCACGCAACCCGCTGGGCCTGCTGTCGGAAGACACGCATGCCGAAACCGGCGAGATGTGGGGCAACTTTCCGCAAACCTACTCGATGGTGGGCATCATCAATGCCGCCATGCGGCTGTCGGCGCCGTGGGACACGGTGATCTGAGCCCCGCCCTCGCCTTCCAAGGACTTCCGCCATGAGCCGACTCGTCGCCATCTCCAACCGCATCGCAGACCCCCGCAAACCCGCCGCCGGCGGCCTGGCCGTGGCCCTGGGCGAGACCCTGAGCCAGACCGGCGGCCTGTGGTTCGGCTGGAGCGGCACCGTCACCGAGGACGGCCTGCCCGGCGAGGGGACACTGCAGACCCGCCAGGCCGGCAATGTCACGCTGGCCACCGTGGACCTGTGCCGCGAAGACCACGACAACTACTACTACGGCTACAGCAACAGCGTGCTGTGGCCGGTGTTCCACTACCGGCTCGACCTGGCCGACTTCAACGCCAGCTACATCGCAGGCTACCGCCGGGTGAACCAGATGTACGCCCGCAAGCTGCTGCCGCTGCTGCGCGACGACGACACCATCTGGGTGCACGACTACCACCTGATTCCGCTGGCGGCCGAGCTGCGCGCGCTGGGCTGCAAGCAGCGCATCGGCTTCTTCCTGCACATTCCCGTGCCGCCGCCGCTGGTGATGGCGGCCATCCCGCAGCACGAATGGCTGATGCGCTCGTTCTTCGCCTATGACCTGGTCGGGCTGCAGAGCGAGGCCGACGTGGCCCACTTCACGCGCTACATGAGCAACGAGGCCGGCGCCGAGGACCTGGGCGGCCAGCGCCTGCGCGCCTTCGGCGCCACGGTGCGGGTGGGCGCGTTTCCCATCGGCATCGACGTGGACGAGTTCAGCCGGCTGACGCAGGCGCCCGAGGCCATGGACACCTTCGAGGGCATGCGCAACGAATACTCGCGCCGCCGCCTGCTCATGGGCATCGACCGGCTCGACTACTCCAAGGGCATTCCCCAGCGCGTGCGCGCCTTCCGCGAACTGCTCGCACGCTACCCCGAGAACCACCACAGCGCCACGCTGGTGATGATCGCCTCGCCCTCACGCGACAGCGTGAACGCCTATGCCGACCTGCGCACCGAGCTGGAAGGCCTGTGCGGCGCCATCAACGGCGATTACGGCGAGCTGGACTGGATGCCGCTGCGCTACATCCACCGCACGGTGGCGCGCAAGCGCGTGCCCGGCCTGTGCCGGGCCGCCGCCGTGGGCCTGGTGACGCCGCTGCGCGACGGCATGAACCTGGTGGCCAAGGAATACGTGGTGGCGCAGGACCCGGAAGACCCCGGCGTGCTGGTGCTGTCGCGCTTCGCGGGCGCGGCGGAGCAGCTCAAGGAGGCCCTGCTCGTCAACCCGTACGACACGCAGGGCATGGCGGACTCCATCCAGACCGCATTGCGCATGCCGCTGGCCGAGCGCCAGCGGCGGCACCAGGCGCTGCTGCAGCACATCCGCCAGTACGACGTGCACTGGTGGCGCAAGAGCTTCCTGGATGCGCTGCAAAACGACAGCGAGCTGCCGGACATCAGCCAGTGACCGGTGGGGCCGGGGCGGGGAAGCCCCAGCCAGCACCCCTATCGGCCCGCCTTCATCGCACCGGGGCGCGCACTCCGTCCATGTCTCGCGCCGAAGCAGAGCGGCGCGCAGCAGCCCGGGTGTGAACAGCGGACGCTATCCGATCCGCGCCAGGCGCCCTGCACCTTTACTAAAAAAAAGGCCTCCAGCGCTTGATGGACAAGCGCAAGCAGCTACTCTATTGATAGCATAAACCGTCAAAGCGTTGGCAGCGATGCACGCGGCGGCCCGCCGCATTCAGTTCAGTGCACCAGCGCCAGGGCCGCGTAGTCGCCCACCTTGTCGGCCAGCCCGGCCGGCACCAGGCGCACGCCTGCCGTCAGCGCCGGCAGGCGGCTGGACACCTCGTGCTGCAGCCGCGGCAGCAGCAGATCCTGGTTGTGCCAGAACACGGCGCCGCCCAGGCTGATGCGCTGCAGGTCCATCAGCGCCACCAGGTTGTAGAGCATGCGGCCCAGCACGCGGCACAGCTCGTCGACCACGGCCAGCGCCGCAGGATCGCCCGCCGCGGCGGCCCGCATCAGCGCGGCCGCATCGGCCCAGCCGCCTTCCGAGAAGCGCCGCTGCACGGCGTTGCCCGCCACCAGGGCCTCCACATCGCCCCAGTTGCCGCAGCCGCACAGCAGTCCGATGGGATCGTCCGAGGCGAAGGTGTGGCCGGCGTGGCCGGCGTTGCCGTTCTTGCCGCGCAGCACGCGGCCATCCACGCACAGGCCGGCGCCCACGCCCGTGCTCCAGGTCACGTAGGCGCAGTGGTCCAGCCCCTGCAGCGCACCCCAGATGCGCTCGGCCTCCAGGGCGGCGACGGCATCGTTCTCCACGCGCAGGCGGGCGAAGCGCTCGCGCAGCGGGGCCTCCAGCGGCACGGACACCCAATCGTTGCCCAGCCCGCGCCCCGGTCCGGCCATGCCGCCGCAGATGTTGGGGTTGCTGACTTCCACCAGCCCATCGGCGAACAGGAAAGGCCCGCACGACGAGACCCCGGCCTGCGTCACGCTGGCCGGGTCCACGCCCAGGTCGGCGCACACCTCGTCCACCAGCCGCAGGATCTGCCGCGCCAGCGCACCGCGGTTGCCGGTGGTGGCAGTAGGTTCCGCGCGGCGGCCCACCGGCGGTGCGCCCGTGCCGTCCGCCAGGCTCACGGCCACCTTGGTGCCGCCCACGTCAATGCATGCCTTCATCGTCATCTGCTCACGCGCCTCCACAGGAATGCCGCTATCGGGACGACGCGCCAGCCCCGTTCACACCCACTTCGCGATCAGGCTGGCGATGAAGCTCAGCAGCAGGGTGGAGGCCAGCGGCACGTCCCACTCGCGCCTGCCCAGGCGGAAACGGAAGTCCCCCGGCAGGCGCCCGAACCCCATGCGCCGCAGCAGCGGCGTCAGCCAGCTGATGAGCATGAGGGCCAGGAAGACGACGATAAACCAGCGCAGCATTCCGGCAGTGTAGGCCGGCCGCGTGTCTGCAGGGGCAAGAGCAGAAGCCCCGCGCGATGGACGTTCGCGGGAGGCGGCATTCCGAGGACCGCGAACTGGCGCCGCCATCCCCGCAGGCGTGTACTGCAACGCCCTACCGCTGCACGCCCCAGCGCCGCACAGTGAGCCGCTCCAGCGTGTGAAAGCCCAGGCTTTCCACCAGCAGGCCAATGATGATCACCAACGCCAGCCCGGCGAACACCCGGTCGGTGTAGAGCTCGTTGCGGTTCTGGAAGATGAACCAGCCCAGCCCGCCCTTGCCTGACGACGCGCCGAACACCAGCTCGGCCGCGATCAGCGTGCGCCAGGCGAAGGCCCAGCCGATCTTCAGCCCCGACAGGATGGATGGCAGCGCCGCCGGCACCAGGATCTGCAGCACGTAGCGGACGCCCGTCAGCCCGTAGTTGCGGCCCGCCATGCGCAGGGTTTCCGGCACGGCCTGAAAGCCTGCGTAGGTGTTGAGCGCCAGCGGCCACAGCACCGAGTGGATGAGCACGAACACCAGGCTGCCCTGCCCCAACCCGAACCACAGCAGCGCCAGCGGTAGCAATGCGATGGCCGGCAAGGGATTGAACATGGAGGTGAGCGTGGACAGCAGGTCGCGCCCGAACTGCGTGGACACGGCCAGCGTGGTCAGCACGAACGCGCCCACGATGCCCGCGAAGTAGCCCTTGAGCAGCACGGACAGCGAGATGGCCGTCTTCTCCACCAGTTCGCCCGAAGCCAGGCCTTCGGCCAGCGCCTTGGCCGTCTGCAGGAAGGTGGGCAGCAGCAGGTCGTTGTCCTGCCAGCGCGCGACGATCTCCCACAGCACGGCCAGCACGGCGATGATGGCCAGCCGCCGCACCCAGCCCTGCTGCCAGATGCGCGCGCCCAGCGGCAGGGGCTGTTCGGGCGCGAAGCCGGTCAACGGCGGCAGCGCATGCTCCGCCTCGGGGCGCACGGGCGGCACGCGGGCGGCGGCGGAAGAAGATGGCAGGGCGTGGCTCATACGGAAATCCGGAAAGGCAGGTGCTGGCCGGCAGGCGTGCGGGCGACCAGCGCTGCATCCGCCGCCACGGAGCCGGGCGCTGCGTGCGCATCGGCGCCCGCGGCCGGTTCATCGAACAGCAGCCGGTGGATGCGCTGGGCCGTGGCCTGGAACGCGGTGCCGCCCAGGCTGTGCAGGCCGAACTTGTGGCTGTTGATCTCCGCCCGCAGGCGCCCGGGGTGCGGTGACAGGATGGCGATGCGGTTGCCCACCACCAGCGCCTCTTCGATGGAGTGGGTGACGAAGATCAGCGTGAAGCGGAACTCGTCCCACAGCGCCAGCAGCTCCTCCTGCATGCGCCGGCGCGTCAGGGCGTCCAGCGCGGCAAACGGCTCGTCCATCAGCAGTACGCGCGGCTGCATGGCCAGCGCGCGGGCGATGGCCACGCGCTGCTTCATGCCGCCCGAGAGCTGGTGCGGGTGCACGTCGGCGAACTTCGTGAGCCCCACCTTGTCGAGATAGAGCGCCGCGCGCTCGGCCGCCTCGGCCCGGCCCACCTGGCGGGAGGCCAGCAGCGGGAACATGACGTTCTCGCGCACCGTCTTCCACGGCGGCAGCTGGTCGAACTCTTGGAACACGACGACGCGGTCGGGCCCCGGCCGCGTGACGGCCTGGCCGCCCAGCAGGATGCGCCCTTCGGTGGGCGCGATGAAGCCGGCAATGGACTTGAGCAAGGTGGATTTGCCGCACCCCGAGGCGCCCAGCAGCACGAAGCGGTCGGCGCCATGCACGTCGAACGCCACCCGGTGCGTGGCGCGCACCACGCGCTCGTGCGTGCGGTAGTCGATGCTGACGCCGTCCACCCGCAGCAGCGGCGCGCCCAGGGCGGGCGCCGCTGCGGCAGCCTCCTGTTGGCCCGACGGCACGGTGCCGGCATGGCCCTCGCGGGGCGCGCCGGTCCACAGCGCCGGGCCGCCCACCTCGTCCTCTACCTGCTCCAGCAGGGCGCGGTGCCAGGGGCTGGAGCGCAGCGCCGGCACCTCGGACACCGCGCGTGCGTCAGCTGCCGCCATCGCCGTGCGCCTCGGCAAAGAAGTAGTCCTTCCACGACGCGGCCTGGTTCTTGAGCACGCCGATCTTGTGCAGCTCCTGCGCGTAGACGAAGGTGCGGTGCGGCACGATGGTGAAGTCGTTCTCGGGATCCTCGACGATCTTGCGCACGAACTCGGGCGACAGCTTGGACTTCTGCACGCGGATGAACGTGTCTGCCGCCTGCGCCTTGTTCGCGCGGATCCACTGCGCGGCCTCGGCCAGCGCGGCGTAGAACGCCTGGTAGGTCTTGGGGTTCTCGTCGTGGAACTTCTGCGTGGTGTAGAGCACGTTGAAGGTCGCCGGGCCGCCCAGGATGTCGTACGAGCTGAGGATCTTGTGCACCGCCTTGTTCGCGTCCAGCGCCTGGTAGTAGAACGGCGCGCTCGAGAAGTGTGTATTGATCTCCGAGCCCCCGGCGATCAGCGCGGCCGTCGCATCGGGGTGCGGCAGGCTGACCGAGATGGCGTCGAAGCGCTTGAAGTCGCCCTGCCCGAAGACCTTGGCGGTCTCGATCTGCAGCGTGCGCGACTGGAAGCCCACGCCCGCGGCCGGCACGGCGATGCGGTCCTTGGGGCCCAGGTCCTTGAGCGTCTTCACCTGCGGGTTGTTGGTGATGAGGTAGTTGGGCAGCGAGCCCAGCGCCGCCACCGCCTTCACGTTCTGCTTGCCCTGCGTGCGGTCCCACAGCGTGAGCAGCGGCGGCACGCCGGCCGAGACCACGTCGAGCGAGCCAGCGAGCAGCGCCTCGTTCATGGCGGTGGCGCCGGAGATGCTGGCCCAGTCCACGTCGATGGCCAGGCCCTGGGCCTTGCCGTGCTTCTCGATGAGCTGCTGGTCGCGCACCACATCGAGGATCAGGTAGGCGATGCCGAACTGCTGGGCGATGCGGATGCGGCCCTCGGCGTGGGCCGCGGCGGGGCCCAGCAGGGCGATGCCCGCCAGGGCGCCAGAGAGAACGCCAGCCAGGGCACGGCGGCGCAGCGATGTCGTGGAAATAGGGGTCATAGGGGTCTCGTGCGTGCGGTGGAGTCGGTGCGGTCAGCTGCCATTGGCGGTGTGCGCGTCGTCGAAGAAGTAGTCCTTCACGGCCTTGGGCTCGTTCTTGATCGCGCCCACGCGGTGCAGGAACTGGCCCAGCCCCAGCGTGTTCTCGGGCTTCGTCTTGAACTGCACCTCGGGGTTCTGGATGATCTTGAGCAGCAGCGCGCGGTCGGTCTTGGCGCCGGTCACCTTCAGGTAGATGTCGGCCGCCTTCTCAGGGTTGGCGGCGATGAACTTCGCCGATTCGTCCAGCGCATCGACGAAGGCCTTGTAGGTCTTGGGGCTCTCGTTGCGGAATTTCTCGGTGGCGTAGAGTACCGTGGCCGAGGCCGGGCCGCCCAGCACGTCGTAGGAATTGAGCACGATGCGCGCGTTGGGGTTGCCGGCCAGTTCCTGCTCCTGGAACGGCGGGTTGCCGAAGTGGCCCGTGATCTCGGTGCCGCCCTTGATGATGGCCGCTGCCGCATCGGGGTGCGGCACGGCCACCTGGATCTTGTCCAGGCGGTTGAACTCCTTGTCGCCCCACAGCTTGGCCGACGCGAACTGCAGCACGCGCGACTGCACCGACACGCCCACGGCGGGCAGCGCGATGCGGTCCTTGTCGGTGAAATCGGCAATCGTCTTCACGCTCGGGTTGTTGCTGACCAGGTAGTACGGGAAGTTGCCGAGCGAGGCCACGCCCTTCACGTTCTGGCGGCCCTTGGTGCGGTCCCACAGCGTGAACAGCGGGCCGACGCCGGCCCCCGCGATGTCGATGCTGCCGGACAGCAGCGCGTCGTTCACGGCCGATCCGCCCGAGAGCTTGAGGAACTCGACCTGGATGTCCACGCCCGCCGCCTTTCCGTGCTTCTCGATCAGCTTCTGGTCCTGCGCCACGTTGAGCAGCAGGTAGACGATGCCGAACTGCTCCGCGATGCGCAGCCGGCCTTCGGCGGCCTGGGCGATGCTTGGCGCCGCCAGCCCCGCGGCCAGCAGGCCGGCGGCGGTGACAAGGGTGGCGGCCTTGCGCACGAAGCGGCGGCGCAGGGTGAAGGCGGCAGTGGCGGAACGTGGCATGGTGAAGACTCCCTCGACAGACTTAGAGTGAAAATTGCCTCTAGCGCTTATCCATAAAGCGCCAGTAGCTATGAAATCAGAAGCACCACACACGCCTTCGAACGCCTTCGTTCGAAGAGCCGCAAAGCAGGCCCCATCTGCAGATGCAGCGGAGCGGGCTCCGTCCGGCCGCTGGCTTCGAGCAGTCTTGGCCAGCGCGCAAGGCGTTCGGGCGGTGCAGACTTGCGCAGGCGGCCCTGGAGCCGCAGCGCCTCAGGGGGGCGTTCCCTCGACCGTCGTGCGGTAGAGCTTGCGGCGCTCGGTGTCCGGCGTGCCCGCGGCCAGGTGCTGCACCGAGCGGTTGTCCCAGAACACCAAGTCGTGCGGCTGCCACTGGTGGCGGTAGACGAACTCCGGCCGCACGCTGGCGGCGAACAGCTGGGCCAGCAGATCGCGGCTTTCGTCCTCGGGCAGGCCGATGACGCGGGTGGTGAAGTGCTCGTTGACGAACAGCGCCTTGCGGCCCGTCTCCGGGTGCGTGCGCACCACGGGGTGCACGGCGGGCGCCACCTCGGCGATCTGCGCAGCGGTGAGCTGAGGGCGCCACGGGCTCTTGGCACGCAGCTCTTCGTACTTGGCCAGGTAGCTGTGCTCGGCCTGCAGCGGGGCGATGGCCTGCTTCAGTGACTCGGGCAGCGCGTCGTAGGCGGCGTGCTGGTCGGCGAACAGCGTGTCGCCGCCCTCGCCCGGCAGCTCCTGCGCGTGCAGCAGCGAGCCCAGGCTGGGCCGTTCCTTGTACGACAGGTCGGAATGCCAGAAATGGCCCGCATCGCCCAGCCCGATGGGCTGGCCGGTGGCCTCGTCCTTGATGTTGGAGACGATGAGGACCTCGGGGTGGCCGGCCAGCTGGAAGTTCTTCAGCACATGGATCTGCAGCGGCCCGAAGCGGCGGCTGAAGTCCACGTGCTGGCGCGGGGTGATGCGCTGGTCCCGGAACACCAGCACGTGGTGGTCCAGATGCGCCTGGTGCAGGCGCCGGAAGTCGGCATTGCCCAGCGGGCGGTTCAGGTCGAGCCCGACGACCTCGGCGCCCAGCGGGCCTGCGGCGCCGGGCAGCAAGCGGATCTCGAAGTCCTGCGGCGGCGCATCGTCCAGCGGATGCAAGGGCTGCAGGGGATGGGCGTCGGCATGGGACAGGACTGCGGACATGGAACAACACCTCGTTCGTTCGGGCCTGGCAGGCCCCTGAAGCGCCACTCTATGCAGCGCGCCTCATGCACGGAACGAATGATTTTTCAGTAGTTAACTACTTAAACAGCTATGAAGGCGGTGCACACGCCAGAACGGGCAGGCAGCCTTCATCGGGAGCGCGCCGTCGCGCTTACGATGGCCTGGCAGCACTCCACCCGAAGGCCCCGCATGCCCTCTTCTGCATACCACCACACGCTCGGCGGCCACCGCTGGCAGTTCGCAGACCTGCGCGACGTTCTGGCCAAGGCCAGTCCGGCACGGTCGGGCGACGCGCTGGCGGGCCTTGCCGCACAGTCTTCCGTCGAGCGCATGGCCGCGCGCCTGTGCCTGGCCGATGTGCCGCTGCGCCGGTTTCTCAGCGACGCCGTCGTGCCCTACGAGAGCGACGAGGTCACACGCCTCATCATCGACACGCACGATGCGGCGGCCTTCGCCCCCATTGCCCACCTGACCGTGGGAGGCTTTCGCGACTGGCTGCTGTCGCATGCCACCGACAGCGCCACGCTGGCCGCCACCGCGACCGGCATCACGCCGGAAATGGCGGCGGCCGTGAGCAAGCTCATGCGCAACCAGGACCTGATCGCCGTGGCGCGCAAATGCCGCGTGGTCACGCGCTTTCGCAACACCCTGGGCTTGCCGGGCCACCTGGCCGTGCGGCTGCAGCCCAACCACCCGACGGACGACCTGCGCGGCATCGCCGCGTCGATGATCGACGGGCTGCTGTACGGCGCGGGCGATGCAGTGATCGGCGTGAACCCGGCCACCGACAGCATCGCCGCGCTGACCGGTCTGGTGCATGCGCTGGCCGATGTGATCGAACGGCTGGAGATTCCCACCCAGGCGTGCGTGCTCACCCATGTGACGAACACCGTGCAGATGATCGAACAGGGCGCGCCCGTGGACCTGGTGTTCCAGTCCATCGCCGGCACGGAGGCCGCCAACAGCAGCTTCGGCGTCAGCCTGGCGCTGCTGCGCGAAGCGCGCGAGGCCGCGCTCTCGCTACGCCGCGGTGCGGATTTCAGCGATGGCGTGGGCGACCATGTGATGTATTTCGAAACCGGCCAGGGCAGCGCCCTGTCGGCCAACGCCCACCACGGGGTGGACCAGCAGACCTGCGAGGCGCGGGCCTATGCCGTGGCGCGCGCCTTCGATCCGCTGCTGGTCAACAGTGTAGTCGGCTTCATCGGGCCGGAGTATCTTTATGACGGCAAGGAGATCATCCGCGCCGGCCTGGAGGACCAA
>JAEWPH010000230.1 GCA_023460715.1 Pseudomonadota bacterium
CCGCCGGGGTCGCCAGCGGCGCCTCTTCTTCGTTGTCGTCCCCCGCCAGCATGCGGGCCTGGCGCCAGTGGCCCCAGCGGTAGTAGGCCATGGACATCAGCATGGCGCACAGCGCGCTGGCCGGAAAGCTCCACCAGATCGCGTCCACGCCCAGCCAGGGCTGCAGGCCGTACGCCAGCGGCACGCGAATGCCCCACAGCGCCACACCCAGGATCACCAGCGGGGGCACCACGGCGCCCGTGGAGCGCACCACGCCCGAGAGCACGAAGGTCACGCCGAAGAACAGGAAGGACCACACCGCGATGTGGTTCAGGTGGCGGGCGGCGGCCAGGGCGGCGCTGCCCTCGGGCAGGAACAGGGCCAGCACCCAGCGGTCCACCAGCAGCAGGAGCGCGATGAGCGCGCCGGTCAGCGCGAAGTTGAACAGCGTGCCGCTGCGGGCGACGCCGTCCACCCGGTCCCAATGCCCCGCACCCACGTTCTGCGCAGCCATGGAGGAGCAGGCGGCACCGATCGCCATGGCCGGCATCTGCACATAGGTCCACAGCTGCAGGGCGGCGCCGTAGGCCGATGCCGTGGCGATGCCGTGCGCGTTCACCAGGCTCAGCATGGTGAGCATGGCCAGCGAGATCATCACCATCTGCAGGCCCATGGGCACGCCCTTGGCGATGAGTGCGCGCAGGATCTCGCGCTGCGGCAGGAACAGCCGCCACTGCGCCCGCCCGATCCACAGCGGATGGCGCCGGTAGCGCAGCCACGCCAGCAGCGCCGCGAAGCTGATCGCATTGGCGAGCAGCGTGGCCATGCCGGAACCTGCGATGCCCATGCGCGGCAGCGGTCCCGCGCCGAAGATCAGCAGCGGGTTGAGCGCCGTGTCGAGCACCACCACCAGCAGCAGGAAGAGGAAGGGCGTGCGCGTGTCCCCCGCGCCGCGGAGCACGGCGGAGACGAACGCGAAGAGGTACAGCAGCGGGATGGCCAGGAACAGCGTGCGCAGATAGGCCTCGGCCAGCGGCAGGGCGTCGGGCGGTGTGCCCATCCACGCCAGGATCTCGCGCGACAGCGGCAGGCCCACGGCCGCGATCAGCACCGACGTGCCGCCGAAGAAGGTGGCGCTGGTGCCCATCACGCGCTGCGCCTGCGCCAGGTCGCGCGCGCCCATGGCCTGCGCGATGAGGATGGTGGCTGCCATGCCCACGCCGAAGACCGCACCGATCAGCAGGAACAGGATGTTGTTGGCATTGGCCGTGGCGGTGAGCGCGGCCTCGCCCAGGTAGCGGCCCACCCAGAACGCGTTCACCGAGCCGTTGAGCGACTGCAGCACGTTGCCCGCCAGGATGGGCAGGGCGAACAGCAGGAGGGTGGAGGCGATGGGGCCGCGGGTCAGGTCGCGTGTGGGGGCTGCAGGCATGGCCGCCATGGTGCCCGGCCGCGTGGCACCGGGCTGTCGGCAAAGGCCGCCACCCCGTGGAGCCTCTTCACGCATCACCGCGCCGCGTGCCTCTGCGCCATCAGGCAGTCTTCAGCGTTGCAAATCCTCGCCATAGCGGGGCTATGGCTGCGGATTGCGCCTTACAGCCCCCCCGATGCGCAGCGCACGTTTACCGCTCGTTTCGCGAAGAGGTTCTCCTGCGGTCCCGCGGCGGGTCAGAAGCCTTCCAGCACCACCTTGCCGATGGCCTTGCCGCTTTCCAGCAATGCGTGGGCCTGTCGCAGGTGGGCCGCGTTGATGGTGCCGAGCTCGGCCGCCAGGGTGCTACGCAGGCGCCCGGCATCGGCCAGCGCCGCCACCTCGGCCAGCAGCTCGCCCTGGCGCGCCATGTCGGGGGTGGAGAAGAGCGGGCGGGTGAACATCAGCTCCCAGTGCAGCGACAGGCTCTTGCGCTTGAGGGGCACCACGTCCAGCGTGGGCATGTCGTCGATCAGCGCGATCTGGCCCTGGGGCTTGAGGCATTCGACGTACTGCGCGAAGTAGTCGGCGGTGTGCGTCAGGCTGGCCACCATATCGATCTGCGGCAGGCCAAGCGCCGCGAGTTGCGGGGCCAGCGGCTGGTGGTGGTCGATCACGTCGTGCGCGCCCAGGTCCAGGCACCACTGGCGCGTTTCGGCCCGCGAGGCGGTGGCGATCACGCGCAGGCCGGTCAGCTCGCGCGCCAGCTGGATCAGCACCGAACCGACACCGCCCGCGCCGCCCATCACCAGCAGGCTCTGGCCTTGGCTGGCCTCGCCCCGGGCCACCTTCAGGCGGTCGAACAGGATCTCGTAGGCCGTGATGCTGGTCAGCGGCAGGGCGGCCGCCTGGGCGTCGCTGAGCGTGGCGGGCGCCTTGGCCGCAATGCGCGCATCCACCGCATGCATCTCGGCATTGGTGCCGGGGCGGTCGATGCTGCCGGCGTAGTACACGCGGTCGCCCACGGCGAAGCCCTGCACCTCGGTGCCCAGCGCCTCGACGGTACCCACCGCGTCCCAGCCCAGTACCTTGGCCGTGCCCGGTTCCGGCGCCGCGCTCTTGCGCACCTTGGTATCCACCGGGTTCACCGCCACCGCCTTCACCCGCACCAGCAGGTCGTGCGGCCGCGGCGTGGGGGTGGGCAACTCCAGGTCGAGCAGGGCGTCTGCGTGGTCGATGGGAAGGGGGGCGTGGTAGCCAACGGCTTTCATGGGGGCTCCTGTGAGTGAAGGAAGAACGCGATGCCCCGACTGTATTTGTGCAGAATCCAACCGGTAAGTAGGTTGATCAGCTTTGTCTTTCAAATGAAATTTGAAAATCTGTCGGATCTGCGCGTGCTGGTGGAGACGGCCCGCGGCGGCACGCTCACCGCGGCGGCCCGGGTGCTGGACGTCACGCCGGCTGCGGCCAGCGCCATGCTCAAGCGGCTGGAGGCGCAGGTCGGCGCGCGCCTGTTCGAGCGCTCCACCCGCGCCATGCGCCTCACGCCGCAGGGGCAGACGCTGCTGGACTATGCCGCCCGGGCGCTGGACCTGCTGGAGGAGGGGGCCAGCCAGGCGCAGTCGGAATCGGGTGCGCTGCGCGGCACCATCCGCGTGGCCGCGCCGTCCGATCTGTCGCGCACCGTGCTGCTGCCGTGGCTCGACGCCTTCGGGCGAGAGCATGGCGGCGTGCACATCGCACTGTCGGTGAGCGACCGGGTCCAGGACGTGCGGCGCGACGCGGTGGATCTGGCGCTGCGCTATGGCGACCTGGCCGATTCGCAACTCGCGGCCCGCCCGCTTGCCACCACGCACCGCGTGCCGTGCGCCGCGCCGCAGTACCTGGCCCGCCACGGCACGCCGCAGCACCCTTCGGAGCTGGCGCAGCACCGCCTCATCAGCCTGCACATCGCCGGGCGGCGCGAGACGCGCTGGACTTTCACGCGCGGGGCCGACACCGTGCCCTTGCCCGTGGAGGCCGCGCTGAGCGCCGACGACGGCGCCATCGCGCACGACTGGGCGCTGGCGGGCGCTGGCATTGCCTACAAGTCGGCGCTGGACATCCACGCCCACCTGCGCACCGGTGCGCTGGTGGCCCTGCTGCCGGACTGGACCGGCCAGCGCTATGCGCTCAGCGCCGTTCTGCCCAGCAACCGCTTCGTGCCCGCCCGGGTGCGGGCGCTGGTCGATCACTTGGCGGCACGGTTCGCCCTGCTGTCGGCGGAGGCGGGCTCTCGACGCGGGTGAGCCAGGCCGGGCCGGGGCGGGAGAGGCGGGCGCGGTTTCTGGGAGGGTTGGCGGACGAGGGCTGCGAGGGCGGCTCGCTGCGGGAGCCGAGCAGCATTCCGCGGTGGTTTTCCGTCGAAAGGGGGAGACGGCTGCTGGCCCGCGAGCCGAGCACGTCGCGCCGGCGGGGATAATGCGAACCTTTCTCAAAAACCGCCTTGGTGTCTGCCGGCCGTCGCGGCAGGTCGCATGGGCGGCGACCTCGACCCGTTTCCCCTCCATGGCCCGTCCTTTCTTTTCCCATACCCCCGTCGTCCGCGCCATCGCCACGCTGGGCGGATCCCTGCTGGCCGCCTCCGCCTGGGCACAGGCGGTGGCGCCGCAAGGCACCCCAGGCGCACCGGCAACGTCACTGTCCACCGTCACTGTGAAGAATGCGCGGGCGGACGGCCTGCGGCCCGAGACGGTGGAGGCGGGCAGCTTCCGTGGCGCCGACATCATGGACGTGCCCTCGACCGTGAACGTGGTCACCCGCGAAGCCCTCGACGCCCAGGCCGCCTCGGGCGTGTACGACGCCCTGCGCAACACGGCGGGCGTGGCGCGCCAGCAGAACGGCGGCGACACCTGGGACCAGTTGGTGATCCGCGGCATCGAGGTGCAGAACCGCACCAACTACCGCCTCAACGGCTCGCTGGCGATCATGCATTTCGCCCAGGTGCCGATGGAGAACAAGGAGCGGGTCGAAGTGCTCAAGGGCGCCTCGGCGCTGTACTACGGCTTCACCACGCCGTCGGGGGTGGTGAACTTCGTGACCAAGCGCGCGGGGCCGGTGCCCGCCACGTCGGCGGGTCTGTCGGTGGACCAGTACGGCTCGGCCGTGGCATCCGCGGACATCGGCCGTCGCTTCGGCGCCAGCCAGCAGTATGGGCTGCGCATCAATGCGGCCGGCGGCACGCTGGGCTCCTATCTGGACGGCGTGGGCAACGGCAACCGCAGCCTGTTGGCGGCCGCCTTCGATTGGCGCGTCAACGAGCGGCTCACGCTGAAGGCCGATGTCGAGTACGAGCGCCGCCGCGTGACGGAACAGGTGGGCGTGCAGTTGCCGTCTGCCGCCAACGGCGTGATCACCTTGCCGCGCAGCGTCGATCCGAAGACGCTGGTCGGCCCCAGCTTGGCGACGTTCGCCACCGAGAGCACGAATGCCCAGGTGCGGGCCGACTACGCGCTCAGCGACGACTGGTCGCTGACGCTGGAGGCGGGCCGCTCGCAGGTCGAACGGGACCGCAACCTGCCGATCTTCCGATTCGCCAATGCTGCCAGCGTGGCCACCGGCGCCGGCAACATCCAGGGCAACAGACAGCACCTGGACGCCACCTCCGACCTGCTGCGTGCAGAGTTGTTCGGCACGCTGAAGACCGGCGCTTTCACGCACGAAGTGACCTTGGGGGCGACCCGCACGGACTTTTCGCAGGACCCTGTCTACCAGAGCCGATTCAACATCGCGTCGCAGAATTTGTACAACCCCAGGCCCATCGGTGCGATGACCTGGACGGCTACGGCGCTGTCCACCGCAGGGCTGGAAACCCGTGACACGGGCCTGTACCTGATCGACCGCGTGGCGCTGTCCGCGCAGTGGCAGCTGATCGCCGGGCTGCGCCATTCCAGCTACCGCAGCGACCAGGGCACCGACCACTACGACGTGAGCGAGACCACGCCCATGCTCGCTGCGGTCTACCGCCCGCGCGACGATCTGTCCGTGTATGCGTCCTATGCCGAAGGGCTGGAGCAGGGCGAGGCAGGGCCGGCGGGCACGGCGAACGAGAACCAGCGCCTGCGTCCGGGCGTGAGCAAGCAAAAGGAAATCGGGGTGCGCTGGCAGGCGCCGGGCGGCACCCTGTGGTCCGCTGCGGTGTTCGATATCGAACAGCCGGGCTATTACACCAACGCCGCCAACGTCTACGTGGCCGACGGCACCAAGCGCTACACCGGTCTGGAGTTCTCGGCCCAGGGCCGGCTCACGCCGCGGCTGGGTTGGATGGCATCGTCGCAGTGGCTGGACCCGCGCTTCGAGGACATCAACGCCACCTACAACGGCAAGCGGCCCGAGAACGCGGCTCGCCGCACGGCCAGCGCGTTCCTGAGCTACGACATTCCTGCCGTGGCCGGCCTGTCGGTCAACGGCGGGGCCTACTACACCGGCCGGCGCCCCGTGAATGACCTGAACCAGGCCTATCTGGGCGGCAACACCCTGCTGGCCGCGGGCGTGCGCTACGTGACGCGCACGCTGGGGCAGCGCACCACGTGGCAGCTCAACGTGGAAAACCTGGCCGACAAGCAGTACTGGGCCGCGGGCGGCACGCGCCTGGCCGCCGGTGCGCCGCGCACGTTCAAGCTGTCGGCCAAGGTCGATCTGTAAGAACGTGTTTACGATCACCCAGGGGCCGCGCAGTGGTGTTTGTGGGAGGGGATGCAAGGCGCGGTGCGCCGTGGATAGCTCGGCTATCCACCAGCGCCGCAACGCCGCAGACCGCCCGCAAACGCCACTGCCCGAAGGGTTGGAGCGAAATCGGGCGATTGAATGCCTCGAATGCTTGCATGGGCATGAGCCCATGCGGCGCATCCGAAGCGTCCACTCATTCCGATTGCGCTCCAACGCGGCCCCTGCGAGATCGTAAACACGTTCTGATGCGTTCCGGATGTGACCGGGCCCGCGGCGGCCGCGCGCACCCGGCGCGCATAATGCGGCGCTTATGCACTGGCTGCGCCGCTCCACCGTCCTCGCCCGCCTGGTCATCGCCTGGCTGGTGATGGCCGTGGGCGTGGCGGCGGCCTCTCCGCTGGTGCATCCGCAGACGATGGAACTGGTCTGCTCCGCGGCGGGCGAGTTGAAGCTGGTCGTCACCCACGACGACGGCTCGGTGCAGGAGATGGGCCACCACACCCTGGACTGCGCGCTGTGCCTGCCGGCCGGCGGCCCGCCCCTGGCGCTGTCCGCACAGGCCGTGCCGGTGCCGCATCCGCTGTCTCACGTCCTGCGCCCCGTCGAGGCCGCCCGCATGGCCGGGCTGGTGGGCGCGCCGCTGCCCGCGCGCGGCCCTCCGCCCGCTTCGGTGATCTGAGCTGTCGGAGGCGGCTTGGCCGACCTCCGGCGTTGTGGGGCCTGTGCAGCCATTGCCTGCTTGCCAGCCTGCCTGCTGCCCCGTCCGGATTGTCCGTTTGCCGCTCCCCGGCCTTGGTCACGCCCGCTGCCCCCGCCCTTGCCCGGGCTGCGGGTGCATCGGCCATGCGGGTCGACCTCCAGAGGTCGGAGCGGCAGCCACCGAGCCTGTTGTTCCATGCCGTCTTTCTCCCGTTCGTCCTTTCGCTTTCTCTCGACCCTGCCACGCCAGCGCCTTGCCCTGGCCGTTCTTGCGGCCCTCGCTGCGTCTGAAACGCTGCACGCGCAGGAGCCGGCTCCCGCTGCCGACGCGACCCTCTCCCTGGGCACCGTGCAGGTGCAGGCGGCCTCCACCGGCCCGGTGCCTGTGCGCGGCGTGTTCAGCTCCGTCGACATCCTCGGCGCCAGCGTCGTGCAGGACCAGCACGTGGACTACAGCTGGGAGCTGTTCGCCCGCGCTCCCGGTGTGCAGGTCACGCCCTTCCGCCAGGGCACGGACGCCGGGCGCTTTTCCATGCGCGGCTTCAACGGCGAAGGCCGGGTGAATGCCGTCAAGCTGCTGATCGACGGCATTCCGTCGAACGACAACGCGGGCGGCATGCCGTACCTGGACGCGGTCTTCCCCATCGACATCGAGGCCATCGAGATCGTCCGGGGCACCAACGACCCGCGCTACGGCCTGAACAACATCGCCGGCAACGCCAATGTGGTCACGCGCACGGGGGGCAACGACGGCCGGGCCACGGCCACCGTGGGCAGCTTCGGCACCCGGGAAGTGCAGGTCGCCAAAGGCATCGAAAGCGGCAATTGGAGCCAGAACTATTCGCTGGCCTGGCGCGACGGCGAGGGCTGGCGCGACCATGCCGACGCCACCAAGCGCGCGCTGTCGGGCAAGTGGTTCTATACCGCCGACAGCGGCCGCTGGCGCGCGGGCCTCACGGCGCGCTACTACCGCAACCGCGCGCTGGAATCGGGCTACCTGACGGCCGAACAGGCACAGGCGGCGCCCCGCAGCTCCCCCGCGTACGCGGCGTCCGACCGCAGCGAGCGCGAGACCACGCAGCTCGGCCTGCACGCCGATGGCGAACTGGCCGATCGCCTGTCCTGGTCCGCCCGGCTGTACCGCAACCATTACGAGAACCAGCGCTGGGTGCGCTTCTCGGAGGCCGGAGTGCAGCAGGAGCGCGACAACGACGAGACCCACCACGGCGCCCTCGCCACGCTGACCTGGCGCCCGCGCGTGGACTGGGCGCACGAATTCACGCTGGAAGGCGGGCTCGACGCGCAATGGCAGGACAACGCGGCGCAGCGCTACCGCACGGTGGAGCGGGTGCGGACGTCGCAGTTCCGCGACTGGGACTTCGATCTCAACACCCGCGGCGCATACGTGCAGGCCGTGATCCGCCCGGTAGCGGCGCTGAAGATCGTGCCGGCCCTGCGCGTGGACCGGGTGAGCGGCTCCTTTCATAACCTGCAGACGGGAGCGACCGCGCCCGTGCACGACTACGGCAGCATCCGCCAGCCCAAGATCAGCGTGGCCTACGCCCTGAGGGACGACGTGAGCGTGTACGGCAACTGGGGCCGCACCTTCCAGATCGGCAGCGGCATCGACGCCTACCGCACGCAGGCGCGCAACCTGGCGCCCTCCATCAACGATGGCTGGGAGGCCGGCGTGAAATGGCAGCCCCTGCCGTGGCTGAACGCCCGCGTGGCCTACTGGGAGCAGCGCGCCTCGGGCGAGGTGGCGCGTGTGCTGGGCGTGGACGGCCTGCCTGATCCGGGCGGCCTGGGCAACGTGGGCCGCACGCTGCGCAAGGGCTATGACGTGCAGCTCAACGCCCAGCTGGGCGCGCGCCTCACGGGCTGGCTGTCGTACTCGCACCAGCGGGCGCGCATCGTCACGCCCGACCCGAGCGCGCCCCAGACCGCCGGCCGCGAGGTGGAGAACGTGCCGCACTACCTGGCCACGGCCGGCGCGCAGTACCGGGCCACCGAACGGCTGCGCCTGTCGGCCTCGGTGAGCGCGCAGGGCGACTACTGGCTGGACCGTGCCAACACCCTGCCGCGCACGGGCCGATTTGGGCTGCTCAACCTGGGGGCGCAGTGGCAGGTCACGCCGGACGTGGACGTGGGCCTGCAGGTGAACAACGTGACCGACCGCCGCTATGTATACGCCTGGTACGACAGCGGCTCATCGGGCTACTCGCCAGGCGATGGGCGCAGCCTGGCGCTGACCCTGGGCTGGACGTTCTAGTGAGGCCGCGACACCCCCCGGAAGCGCTGCGCGCTTCCGCGCAGCCGCCAGAGTCGGCAGCCCTTCGGGCACGTCCCAGCC
>JAEWPH010000231.1 GCA_023460715.1 Pseudomonadota bacterium
GCAGGCGCCCAGGTCTGGCCGCATCCGCTCCAGGTGCCGGGCGGCGTGGCGCGCCTGTCGCTCGGCCCGGCAGCGCAGCGGCCCGCCGCACAGGCCGGCGACGTGCCCTTGCTGGTGCTGGGCGACATGATCGAATGGACGGCCCTCGTGGGCATTCCTCTGGCGGCGCCCGTCGGGCCCGCGGAGATCCGCGTGGAGGTCGCCGGCGAGGCACCGCACACGCTGGCTTACCAGGTAGCCGCCAAGAAATACAGCGAGCAGCGCCTGAACGTGGCCCCGCGCACGGTCGACCTGTCCGCCGAGGACAACGCCCGCTACGAGCGCGAGCGTGACCACCAGCGCACGGTGATGGCCACCTTCTCCACCCCGCTGCCCCGCGCGGCCGATCTGCAGATGCGCGTGCCGGTACCGGGGCGCCGCTCCAGCTCGTTCGGTCTGCGCCGCGTCTTCAACGGCCAGGCGCGCAATCCACACAGCGGCATGGACATCGCGGCCGCCACCGGCACGCCCGTCGTGGCGCCGCTGCCCGGCAAGGTGATCGACGTGGGCGACTACTTCTTCAACGGCGGCACGGTCTGGCTGGACCACGGCGGCGGCCTGCTCACCATGTACTGCCACCTGAGCCGCATGGACGTGCAGGTGGGCGACGTGCTCGCCACCGGCCAGGCGTTCTGCAAGGTCGGCGCCACCGGCCGCGTGACCGGCCCGCACCTGCACTGGGGCGTAATGCTGAACCGCACCATGGTGGACCCGGCCCTCTTCATCGCCGCCTGATAATGCTATTACTTTAATAGCTATATGCGCTTACTGATAAAGCGCTGGAGCCCGATTTGACCCAAAACCCTGCCGACCGACCGCCCCGCCCCCGCCTGCAGATCCAGCGCACGGGCGCGGCCCCGGCGCGGCCCGCGCCCGCCGTGGAGCGCGCGCCGGCCCGGCTGATCCGCTTCCACAAGCCCTACGGCGTGCTGAGCCAGTTCACGCCCGAAGGGCGCTGGAAGGGGCTCAAGGAATTCATCGACGTGCCGGGCGTGTATGTGGCCGGCCGGCTGGACGCGGACAGCGAAGGCCTGCTGCTGCTGACCGACGACGGCAAGCTGCAGGCGCACATCGCCGACCCGCGCTTCAAGATGGAGAAGACCTACTGGGTGCAGGTGGAGGGCTCGCCCGGCGACGACGCCATCGCCGCGCTGCGCCACGGCGTGCCGCTGAACGACGGCCCCACGCGCCCGGCCCGCGCGCGCCTGATGGACCCGCCGCCCACCGTGTGGGAGCGCGACCCGCCCATCCGCGAGCGCAAGAACATCCCCACCGCGTGGATCGAGCTGGCCATCCGCGAGGGCCGCAACCGCCAGGTGCGCCGTATGACGGCGGCCGTGGGGTTCCCTACGCTGCGCCTCATCCGCGCGGCCATCGGGCCGTACGCGCTGGAAGGGCTCGCACCGGGCCAGTGGCAGGGCTGACGCCTGCCTGCCTACCGCCCGGCAGCCCGCCCGCCCACACCACTGCCCTTCGGGTTGGAGCGAAATCGGGTGATGGGAGGCCGCGGCTGCTTGCATGGGCACGAGCCCATGCGGCGCACCCGAGACATCCACCCATCCCGATTGCGCTCCAACGCGCCCCCTGCGAGATCGTCAACACGTTCTTAGCGCCCTGCGCGTGCGCCGCTCGCGCAGCAGGCGCCAGATACCGTCGACCATCATGGCCACGACGGCCGCCAGGATGAAGCCGTACATCGGCCACTGCGCGCGGGCGACCCCTTCGCCCAGCAGCAGCGCCACCAGCACCAGCAGCACCGGCTCCACATAGCTCAGCAGCCCGAACAGGCCCAGCGGCAGCAGCCGGCTGGCCGCCATGTACAGCGCCAGGGCCACGCCGCTGAGCGCGCCCATCGCAGGCAGCAGCGTCCACAGATGGGCATGCCCTGTCGCCAGCGGCAGGGACGACGGATCGCGTAGCATGAACCACAGTGCGGCCGGCAGCATCAGCACCATGTCCACCCAGTGCCCGCCCAGGTGGTCGGTGCCCAGGCGGCGGCGCAGCACGAAGTACACGGGGTAGCCCAGCGCGACGAGCCAGGTCTCCCACGACATGCTGCCCGCGCGCACCAGTTCGTACAGCACCCCGGCGGCGGCCAGCACGGCCGCGGCCTGCTGCGCGGGGGTGAGACGCTCGCGGTACAGCACGCGGCCCGTCAGCACCATCATCAGCGGCAGCAGGAAGTAGCCCAGCGATACCGGCAGCGCCCGGCCATGCAGCGGCGCCCACATGAACAGCCACAGCTGCACGCCCAGCAGGGCCGCGCTGAGCAGCAGGCCCAGCGCCAGCCACGGCAGCCGCCAGACCCGCAGCAGCAGCGTGCGCACGCGCGCGCCCTGGCCCTGCCACAGCAGGAGCGCCGTGGTGAACGGCAGGGTGAGCAGCACCCGCCAGCCGAAGATCTGCTCGCCATCGAGCGGCGCCAGCAAGGGCGAGAGGTAGTACATGGCCCCGAACAGCGCGGACGCGAGGACGGAGGCGATCAAGCCCTTGAACACGTGGAAGACCCGGCAAAGAAAAAAGGAAGGGGAGGCGGCGAGCAGAGTGCCAGCCGCTGGCGGCGCCTGCAGGCCGGGCGAGATTGTCGACGATGGCGGGCCCGGTCCTGCGCAGCAAAAAAAGTTGTTCCCAATGTCTGTGAATCGATCTGTGGAAAACTGTACGAATAACCCGCGCAAGCCGCGCCAGCCTTGGGCCGCGGTGCATTGCCCGGTTTTTGGGCAGCGCGCTCGGACAGGCGGCACTTGCTTTGGGAGGGCCCGAAAGCAGGTATATTCCGCCGCTTTTTCGGCTGAAAATGCGACGAAGGAAGGGCGGATTTCAGCGCCTGTGGCGCGCCCTCTCGCTGCCGGATTCCGGGTTGCGCCGCGCCCTCCAGACCTGGTCGCACCACCGCTTCTGCGCACCGGTCCCGCCGCTTGGCCTCCGCCCCTTTGTCATGGCCATTCGCATGGGAGACTCGCTCACCGCGCAGTGCGGCGGGCCAGAAGCGCTGACACACGCGGCCGCCAGCACGGCACATGCAGGCCACGCACACGAAAGCGTGGAAAGCGGTAGCATCGGCCGCTTCGCATTGCAGCCGCCCGCTCTGCCCGTTCCCGCGCCGCCAGCCCGAACCCCGCCGTTCGCTCCGCTCTGTCGCCCGCACGGGGCGGTGGCTCCCCCCTCCGCCACCGCCGCCCCATCTCCGTGACCGACACAGCCCCCCTGCCTCCCGCGCCAGAAAGCGTGTACCGCCACGCCGGTTTCGTCTCCTTCCTCATGGCCCGCGTGCTGGCCGTGTTCGCCACCCAGGTGCAGGCCGTGGTGGTGGCCTGGCAGGTCTATGACCTGACGCGCGAGCCGCTGGCGCTGGCCTATGTGGGGCTGGCGCAGTTCCTGCCCATGCTGTGCCTGCTGATGCCGGCCGGCGACCTGATCGACCGGTTCAGCCGCAAGCCCATCCTGGCGGCCAGCTGGGCCGTGGGTGCCGTATGCAGCGGGCTGCTGTGGTGGCTGTCCGGCCACGGCGCGGCCGGCGTGAACGGCATCTATGCGGTGCTGGTGCTGTTCGGCTGCACGCGGGCGTTCTCGGGCCCGGCCCTGCAGAGCCTGTTGCCGCAGATCGTGCCGCGCGCCCAGCTGGCGCAGGCGATCGCGGCCAACAGCATGCTCATGCGCTCGGCCAACATCGGCGGCCCCTTCCTCGGCGGGCTGCTGTATGCGGCCGGCGGGGGCGAGCTCACCTACCTGGTCTGCCTGGCGTGCTTCGCGCTGGGCACGGCCATGCTGGCCCGCGTGACGGTGGCGCATGCCGCGCCGCTGTCGGCCGCGCTGGGCACCATGTGGCAACGCTTCGGCGCGGGCATCCACTTCATCCGCTCGCGGCCCATCATCCTGGGCACCATCTCGCTGGACCTGTTCGCCGTGCTGCTGGGCGGCGTGGTGGCGCTGCTGCCCATCTATGCGCACGAGGTGCTGCACGTGGGCCCGCAGGGCCTGGGCGCGCTGCGCAGCGCCATGGCCATCGGCGAGGTCGCCACGGGCCTGTACCTCAGCACGCGGCCGTTCAACCGGCACGTGGGCCGTCGCATGTTCATCGCGGTGGCCATCTTCGGCGTGGCCAACCTGGTGTTCTCGCTGTCCACGCTGTTCTGGCTGTCGTTTGTGGCGCTGATGGTGGCGGGCGCGGCCGACATGGTGAGCGTGTACATCCGCGGTGCGCTGGTGCAGTTCTCCACGCCCGACGACATGCGCGGCCGGGTGAATGCGGTGAACATGCTGTTCATCGGTTCGTCGAACGAACTGGGCGAGTTCCGCGCCGGCACCAGCGCCGCTTGGCTGGGCGTGGTGCCGGCAGCCATCCTGGGCGGCGTGTGCACGCTGGGCGTGGTGGGCACCTGGGCCTGGGTGTTCAAGCCCCTGCGCAAGGTGGACCGCTTCGAAGAGGCGTCCCCTGCCGTGCAGCGCGACGGCGGCCGGTAAACGCAGCGGGCGCAGCACCGCCCTACAGCGCGATACATCTGTGTAGGCCGGGTAAAACCCGCGCACGGCCCTTGCGGCGGCGGACGCTGCGGCGCACCATGCGCCCCAACAGCCACTCCTCCTCCAACACCATGCTGTTTTCCGTGAACGCCGCGGTCCGCACCGCGGCTGCAGCTGCAGCTGGCCCCGTCGGCCGCGCAGACGCCGGGGTGCTTGGCCGCCGCCAGTGGCTGGCCACCGCTGCTGTCGGCCTGTGCGGTGCCGCTGGGCTGACACTGGCCGCGCCGCCCGGCGCCTTCGCCGCGGAGAGCCTGCGCGATGCGCCCCGCTCTCCGGCCGAGGGCCTGCGCCTGCTGGACCGGCTCACCTGGGGCGCCAACGCGGCGTCGCTCGAGGGGCTGCAGCGCATCGGCCCCTCGGCCACGGTGGCCGCCCTGCTGCGGCCCGCGCCGCAGGCCCCCTTGCCGCCAGAAGCCCAGGCCCAGATCGACGCCATGGCCATCACCCGCACGCCGATGGAGACCCTGGCCATCGACCTGCAGGCGCGCCAGCAGGCCCTGAAGAACGAACCGAAGGAAGAGGCGCGCAAGGCGGCGCAGGAGGCGTACCAGCGCGACCTGCGCACCCTGCAGCGCGAGGCCGAACGGCGCTTCGTGCTGCGCGCCGTGTACTCGCCCGCGCAGTTGCAGGAGAAGATGACCTGGTTCTGGCTGAACCACTTCAACGTGTTCGCCGGCAAGGCCGACATCCGCGCGATGGTGGGCGACTACGAGGACCGCGCCATCCGCCCGCATGCGCTGGGCCGCTTCCGCGACCTGCTGGGCGCCACGGTGCGCCACCCGGCCATGCTGCGCTATCTGGACAACGCGCAGAACGCCGCCGGCCGCATCAACGAGAACTACGCGCGCGAATTGATGGAACTGCACACGCTGGGCGTGGACGGCGGCTACAGCCAGCGCGACGTGCAGGAGCTGGCGCGCGTGTTGACGGGCCATGGCGTGTCGCTGCGCCCGCTGGACGAGGCACCGCCGAAGCTCAAGCCCGAGTGGACGCGCCACTACGTGCGCCGCGGGCTGTATGAATTTCACCCGCAACGCCACGACTGGAACGCCAAGGAGCTTTTGGGCCAGCCCCTGCAGGGCCAGGGCATGGCCGAGCTGGACGAGGCGCTGGACCGGCTGGCCCGCGCGCCGGCCACCGCGCGCTTCGTCACCCGCAAGCTGGCCGCCTACCTGGTGGGCGATGCACCACCGCCCGGCCTGCTGCAGGCGCTGGCCGAGCGCTTCCAGCAGACCGATGGCGACATCGGCGCGGTGCTGCGCACGCTCTTCGGCCACGAGGCCTTCCAGACGTCGCTCGGCACCCGGCTGCGCGATCCCGTGCAGTACGTGATGGCCGGGCTGCGCCTGGGCTATTCCGACCGCGTGCTGACCAACCCCGACCCGGCGCTGTCGTGGCTGCAGCGGCTGGCCGAGCCGCTCTATGGCCGCGCGACGCCGGACGGCTACCCGCTGGATGCAGCCGCGTGGACCAGTTCGGGCCAGATGGCCGTGCGCTTCGAGACCGCCCGTGCGCTGGGCGGCGCGGGCGCCGCCGCGTTGTACCGCCCCGAGGGCGCGCCACCCCCCCGCGTGCAGCCGCCGGCCCTGGCGCAGAACGCCGCCTTCCGTGCCCTGGAGCCGCAGCTGGCGCCGGCCACGCGCATGGCCCTGGCGCGTGCCGCCTCCCCGGCCGAGTGGAACACCTTTCTGCTGTCATCGCCCGAATTCATGTACGCCTGATGCCTCGCCGTGCGCGGGTACGGTGCTGGCCCGCAGCCGGCCCCGCCCACGCCGCCGCCCACCGAAATGAAAGGCCCGCCATGACCCACCCCATCGACCTCTCACGCTCCCCGTCCCACCCGGGCTTCGCGCCCACGCGCCGCCACTGCCTGCAGGCGCTCGCCGCCCTGGCCGCGCCCGGCGTGCTGCAGGCCAGCCTGGCGGCTACGCCGCAGGGCGTCACGGACGCGCGCTTCCTGCTCGTCTTCCTGCGCGGCGGCTACGACTGCGCCAGCCTGTTGGTGCCCACCGCCAGCGACTTCTATTACGAGAGCCGTCCCAACATCGCCATCGCGCGTCCCGGCAGCGGCGAAGGCAGCGCCCTGCCCCTCACCGCCGACTGGGGCCTGCACCCGTCGCTGGCCGGCTCGCTGCAGCCGCTGTACGCGAAGAAGCAGCTGGCGTTCGTGCCGTTTTCGGGCACGGACGACCTCACCCGCAGCCACTTCGACACGCAGGACAGCATCGAACTGGGCCAGCCGGTGGGGGGGCGGCGAGACTACCGCTCGGGCTTCCTGAACCGGCTGGCGCTGGAACTCGGCGCGCAGCCGCGCTGGCACGACCACCTCGCGCCCATGGCTTTCACCGACACCTTGCCCCTGGTACTGCGCGGCGGTTACGACGTGCCCAACACGGCGCTGGCCGCCGCCGGTGCGGCCAAGCCGGGCATCGATGCACGGCAGGCCGGGCTGATCGCCTCCATGTACCAGGGCACGCCGCTGGCCGGCTCCGTGACCGAGGGCTTCCAGACGCGCGACGAGGTCGCGCGCACCATGCTGGGCGAGATGGACGCGGCCAGCCGCAACGCCCTCAGCACCAAAGGCTTCGAGGGCACGGCGCGGCGCATGGCGCGCCCCATGCAATCGCGCTACAACCTGGGCTTCGTCGATGTGGGCGGCTGGGACACGCACGTGGGCCAGGGCAACGCCACGGGCGCGCTCGCCAACCGCTTCGAGGAACTGGGCCGCGGCCTGGCCGCCTTCGCCGACGAGATGGGCCCGGCCTGGGACCGCACGACGGTGATGGTGGTCAGCGAGTTCGGCCGCACCTTCCGCGAGAACGGCAACCGCGGCACGGACCACGGCCACGGCAGCGTGCTGTGGGTGCTGGGCGGCGGCATCGCGGGCGGGCGCATCGCCGGGGAGCAGCAGGCGCTGACCGCGAACACGCTGTTCCAGAACCGCGACTACCCGGTGCTCAACGACTACCGCGGCGTGCTGGGCGGGCTCTTCGCACGGATGTATGGGCTCAACGCCGCAGCGCTCTCGCGCGTATTCCCGGGGGCCAAGCCGAAGGACCTCCGGCTGGCCTGACTGCCGCCGCCGGGCGACGCCCCATCACGGTGCCGGGCGCGCCGGATCCTCCGCCTGGCGAAAGGCTTCTGCCTCGGCCAGCAGCCAGGCCGCCAGCGCACGCGCCGTGGCGTTGCCCGCGGCCCGCCGGGACTGCAGCAGGTGGTAGCCGGCCGCAAGCGGCACCTGCGCGGGCCAGGCCCGCACCAGCCGCCCTTCGCGCAGGTCGTTCTCCACCAGCACGGCATGGCCCATCGCAATGCCCAACCCCGACACGGCGGCGGAAAGCGTGGTTTCGACGTCCTGCAGCTTCATGTCTCGCTCGCCCGCGAGGCGCTCCACGCCGTGCGCGGCCAGCCACTGCGGCCACTTGCTGCTGCGCAGGCTGTCGTGCAACCAACAGAAACGGGCCAGGTCGTCGATGCGCTGCAGCCCGTCCGCGCCGACGAGCCGGGGCGCCGCGACGGGCACCAGGCTGTCATGCATCAGCAGTTGGGCGCCCGGCCAGGCATCGTCGCCGTAATGGACCGCGAGGTCGAACCGCTCCCGGTGGAAGTCGGCGTCCCAGATCGATGTGGCGAGTTCGAGCTGCACCTCGATACGTGCCTCCCGCAGGCCCGTGCAACGCGGCAGCAGCCACCGCGCTGCGAACGAAGGCATGGACAGGATCTTGACCACCGGCCTGGCGTCTGGCCGCGACAGGCGCTGCGCACCCTGCTCCAGTTCGGCGAGCACGCGCTGCACCGTCTCCAGATAGAGCATGCCGGCCTGCGTCAGCTGCACGCGGCGGTGGCCGCGCAGGACCAGCGTCTGCTGGAGGTGCGCCTCGAGTGTCGCGATCTGCCGGCTCACGGCCGACTGTGCGCAGCCCAGGTCCCGCGCCGCCGCCGTGAAACTGCCGCAGCGCGCCAGCGCCTGGTAGGCCCGCAAGGCGGAGAGAGGAAGATCAGTCATTTGCGGTGTGCCGAAAGCAGGAGGACGCCGGGCGGCGGCGCGCCGCTGCCAGATCCCCGGATGCTACCGGGCCGGTCGGGCCAGCAGTGCTGCGACCGCCTCGCCGAAAGGCCGGGCCGAAGCGGGGTTCTGGCCCGTGACCAGCCGGCCGTCCACCACCACGCGGCTTTCGAAAACACCGGCGTGCTCGAACACGGCACCATCGTCCTTCAGGGCAGACTCCAGCACAAAGGGCACCAGGCGGTCGTACTGACGCGACACCTCCTCGGCATGGGTGAAGGCCGTCAGCCGCCGACCCGCCAGGAATGCACGACCGTCGGACAGCTTCAGGTCGAGCAGGCCCGCCGGCCCGTGGCACACGGCGCCCACCACCCCGCCCCGTTCATAGACGGAGCGCACGATGGCCTGCAGCTCCCGGTTGCGCGCAAAGTCCCACATCGGCCCGTGCCCGCCGACCAGCACCACGGCTGCGTACTGGGAGGCATCCACCTGCGCCAACGGGAGGCTGCGGGCCAGCTTGTCGCGCTGCTCCGGCTGGATCCAGAACCAGCGATTGCCCTCGTCGCGGAGGTCGAAGCCGTCGAACGGGGGCATGCCGCCCCGGGGGCTGGCGATGTCATAGGCCAGGCCGGCTTCTGCGAATACCTGTGCGGGGTGGGTGAGCTCCGGGAACCAGAACCCAGCCACCAGGTCCGGTCCCTTCCGGTCGTGGCTGGACACCACGATCAACACCTTCTGGCCGCTGGCTTCACGGCCTGGCGGCTGGTCGGACGATGGACCGGCAGCCGCTGCCAGGTGCGGAACCGCAACGGCTGCGAGGGCCATGGCAGCGGCCTGGACGGCCGCGCGGCGATGGATGGGTGGCATGGGCATCTCCTTGCATGAGACAGCGCACGGCCGCTGCATGGCGCCCCCATGGCGCACGCTCCGGAGGCCGCGCTGCTGTCACCGATTGGAAGGGCGCTCGACCCGGGTGGCGATGCGCTGGCCGCAACGCACGCCATGCGCCATCCGCATGGCAGGGCTGCAGCTAGCCGGGAGTGGAAGCGAAGACACCGCCCAGCAGCTCGGGCAGCCGCTCTGCGCCCATGCGGAATCCGCACGCCTGCGCATGGCCGCCGCCGCCCATGCGGGTGGCCAGCACCGAGCAGTCGTAGCCGCGCTGCGAGCGCAGGCCGATCTTGACCTTGCCATCCTTGCCTACCGCCCACATCAGCGCGAAGGTGCCGGACTGCTGGGACAGCATCTCGCCGACCAGGCTGTGGAAGGCGCCCGGGGCGTTGACCATCAGGCCCTGCTCGCCGTCGAACACCAGCGGCTGCGCGCCGCCGGCCACGTCCGCCGCCAGGTGGCGGAACTTCTCGTCCATGGCCTCGCCCCGCGCGACGAAGGCCTGCGTCTGCTCGGGCGTGAACCGGGCGATTGCGTCCCAGCGGTCGAAGTCGAAGGGCTCCATGTCCAGCGCCGCCACATAGCCCGCCGTCTGCGGATAGGCCCAGTTCCACAGGTCGCGGTCCTCGATGAAGCGCACCAGGTCGGGCATGAGCGCCTCGGGATGGAAGAACTCCCATGCCAGCCGGGCACCGGACTTTTCCATGTCGAAGTGCACCACGCCGCAGCGGCAGGCAAAGCCGGCCAGCTGCTCGGCCGCGCTCTTGTGGTGGTCGAGCATGATGAGCTTGGCGGCGCGCTCGTCGATGGCCGAAAGCAGCTGCGGCGCAAACGAGAAGTCGAGGATGTAGACGGCGCGCCCGTCCAGCGGAGGCAGGTCGTCCAGGGACTGCACCTGTCCGTGCGACAGGCCGATGCATTCGGCCTGCCCGCCATAGAAGCGCCAGGCGGCCAGCGCCGCACCGAAGCCGTCGGCGCAGCGGCCGTGGTAGAGGATGAGCGGCTGGGGATCTTGGGCGCTGGGCGCTACCAGCAGTTGCAGCGGCAGCCGGGTTTTTGCAGGAATCGTGATCATGGCGCCGATTGTCGGGCACCGGCACGCACGAAGGGCCTTGCTCCTACATGCATAGCGACAGGCGCAGGCGATGATGCCGGTCGCCGTGCATGCGGCTTCCGCTGCTCCTTTCCCCGCCTTCCGCCCTCCTCTTCTGCATGAAACCCGCGCCCGGTACCGCCGCCTCCCAGACCTCCCAGTCCCCGGCAGGGCCTTTGTTGCCCGGCAGCGACCTGCAGAACACAATGGACTTCCAACGACGCTGGGAGACGGCGATGCCCATGGAATTCCTGCGGAATCTGGCAAACAGCGAACACTTTCCCTTGGCCATCACGGACGAGGCCGACATCGACAAGGTGCGCGTGCTGCGCGCCGCCGGCATGGTGGAAGCCCACCTGCCCGAGGCGCCGCTGCAGCCCGCCCAGGTGGTTGCGATCACCGGTCTGGGCCGCGCCACGCTGCGGGCACAGGTGGCACGGCAGGTGATCGAACTGCGCCGGCAGATGTTCGCGGACAAGCGCCAGCTGGCCTGAGGGCTGTCACGCCGCCCGCCGGCGCATCGAGGCGCCCCGCCGGTCAGCAGGGGCGATCCTCACAAACTCACCGGGGAACGATCAGTTCCGGCCCACGATCGGCATCAGGCGCATGCGTCCACTTGCGCACCCCATCCTGACCCGAAGCCGCACGCATCAACAGCACTCCGCCCAGCACGGCCTGCAGCACGGCACCGCAGCGTGTGCGCGACCGCATGGCACAAACGACCAGTCCCAGTCCGGCCAATGCTGCCGTCGTGTGTTCGAAGGGGGCGCTGGCGCGCGCGTCGTCATAGTCGATCAGTTCTTTCAAGGATTCGCGGGCGGAAACGGTCATGGGTCGGTCCTTTCAATCAGGGGGTGGCCGAAAAAATCAGAAGGTCCAGCCTAGGAACCTGCGCCCGTGCCCCCCGCCGTCCAGGGGCGTTCCCGCTTGTAGGAAGTGATGAAATGACTGTATATTTACACAGTATCAATTCGTCTTCGAACCTGCACAGGAGCCCGCCATGGAAGCCTTGGAAGCCACCTATACCGTCGCGCTGCGCGACTTCCCGCATGCATTGCCCGAGCGCAGCCGCATCGAGGCCGAGAGCCGCTATGCCCGCGAACTGGAGCGCATCTTCCGCGGGCCCGGCGACGTCGTCATGGCACTGCGCGCCATCGGAAGCCTCGAAGACGCCGCCCCGGACGAGGTGACAGCCGAGCACCTCGAACTGCTGCGGCAGTGGAACAAGGCCAGCACGGCGGCGCGCCAGGCCGGCTTCCGCGACCTGGGCGATGCCGAGGGCGCCTATTTCGATGTGCGCATCGTCCACTGAGCGCGGGCAGGAAGGCTGCAACCCATGGGCTTCGACCCGTTCTTCGCGGTAGGCCTGCTGTGCGGCGCCGTGGCGGCTGCCCTGTCGCAGGCGCGCACCGACACGCTACGGCGCTGGGCTTGCGTGGCAGGCCTGGCCGGGCAGCCTTTCTGGCTGTACGGCGCATGGAATCTTGACCAGCCTGCGCTGCTCGCCTGTGCCCTGCTGTATCTGGCGGCGTGGCTGCGCGGCGGCTGGGTGCACTGGTGGCTGCCGCGGCGAAGAGCCAACGCCAGCCCGCTGGGACTGGGCACGATCCAGATCACGCCGGGGCGCTGAATGCTGGTGGCCTGCGGCCCGCGTCACAGCTGCATCGGTGCTTCGCCGCCGGGCCACCCCGCAACGCAACGGCGCCGCTGCGTGGCCTCGTCAGGGCCGTAGGCGTTAGAGTGGCAGCCAGCGCCACCAGAAAGGGCGGCGCTCTTCGGCGGCTCCGCGCGCCTTCAGTAGCGCCACGATGTCTTCACGGCCGAACCGCTGCGCGGCCTGCAGCGGCGTCATGTCGTCGAAGTCGGACCGCAGGGTGGGACTGGCCCCGTGCTCCAGCAGGTAGCGCGCCACCGCACCATGGCCGTGCACCAGGCTGGCCACCAGCGGCGTGCAGAGCACCTCGGGGTGCTGGTAATCGGGATTCACCCCTTCCTGGATGTGGTGGCGTACCCGCGCCAGATCGCCGGTCTGCGCCGCAGCGTATAGGTCCTTCCAGTCGCCTGCCGACATCGGCGTCCCCTCCTTTCCTTGCGGGGTTGCTGGCCAACGGATCGGCATGCAGCACCGTTTGGCGCGATGCGATCGCCAAGCCATCCCTTGCGGTTATGCTGCGGCCCGCCTCTTGCGCGCATCCGCTTCTGCCCGTGTCTTCCATGCCCCCACTGCACATTCTCTGGCGCGACGACCACCTTGTCGCCGTGTACAAACCCGCAGGCTGGCTGGTCCACCGCACCGGGCTCGACGCAGGGGAGACGCGGTTCGTCATGCAGACCTTGCGCGATCAGATCGGGCAGCATGTCTACCCGGTACACCGGCTGGACAAGGGCACCTGCGGCGTACTGGTGATGGCGCTGCATCCGGCCGCTGCGCGGGCGCTGTCGCTGGCGTTCGAGCAGCACAGCGTGCGCAAGCGCTACCTGGCCCTGGTGCGCGGCTGGGCGCCGGAGAGCGCCGAGGTGGACCACCCCCTGCGCCCGGACGATGCGCCGCCCGACGCGCCCGTGCAGGATGCGCACACCACGCTGCGCCGGCTGGCGCGGGCGGAGGTCGGCGCCAGTGCCGACCCGCGCTTTGCCACCACCCGCGCCTCGCTGGTGGAGGCCTTGCCCACCACCGGCCGCCGGCACCAGATCCGCAGGCACCTCAAGCACATCGCCCATCCCATCCTGGGCGACGCCACCCATGGCAAAGGGCCGCTCAACCGGTGGTGGGCGGAGCGCCTGGGCCAGCAGCGGCTGTGGCTGCATGCCTGGCACCTGAGCCTGCCGCACCCGGTGAGCGGCGAACGATTGGAACTGGTCAGCGGGCTTCAGTTGCCCGGGCTCCAAGAAACAGGCCTTAGCCTCGGTCCGCACCCCGCCGGTGACGCGGCGCAGCCCGCGGATCTGTTGGCCTGGCACGGGCTGTGGGCCACACTGCCCTGGATGGCCTGATCCCCGCATCTGTCGGACGCAGCCTACTTCCGGTCGCGCCGCGCGGCGCTGTCCGGCCAGCATCGGCAGCGTCACAGTGGCGCATCGCGCGCAGCACGTCTGCCTGTTGGCACAGGCTTGGCTCGCTCCGACGCGGCGCATCTCCGCTTGCCCCACACATTGACGACCATGGCCCACCACATCGATATCCTCCTCAAGCGCCGCGCCGCACTGGCCTGGAGGGCCGTGCCATGAGCGCGTGGTGGGACAGCATGGCCGGCACGGTGTCGGCGGAGTTCTCCGACGTGCCCGACCTGGAGCAGTTCACCCGCATCGTGCTGCGGCTGGCGATTGCTGCGCTGCTGGGCGGCCTGCTGGGCCTGGAGCGCGAGCACAAGGGCAAGGCGGCCGGCGTGCGCACCCACATGCTGGTGAGCATGGGCGCGGCGATGTTCGTGCTGGCGGCGCAGCAGGCCGGCATCTCGGCCGGCGACAACAGCCGCGTACTGCAGGGCATCATCGCGGGCGTAGGCTTCCTCGGTGCAGGCACCATCCTGAAAGGCGATGCCGAAAACCAGGTCAAGGGCCTGACCACGGCCGCCGGCATCTGGCTCACGGCGGCCATCGGCGTAGCCGCCGGGCTGGGGCTGGAGACCACGGCCGTGCTGGCTACCGGACTGGCCCTGGTGATCTTCTGGGCCGTGCCCCTGGTGCAGACGCTGTTCGACCGGCCGGCGGCGCGGCGTGCGCAGACGGTGCCGTCCACGCCCGACCGCTCCCGCGACCGGTCGGACGACGAAGCGCCGTACTGACGCCGCACGGCGGCGGGCCTCCTGGTTCAGCGCCCGGGTCCGGGGAGCACAACCCAGCAGTTAGCCTTTGCCGGCACGCTTGCGCGGCGCCCTGATGCGTGGCTGGGGCCAGATCCATTCCGGCCGCTGCGCAGCCTGCGGCTCGGGCGCCGCCGTGGCCACCGCACCGGCCGCTGCTTCTTCGAAATGCGGTCCCGGTCCCGACTCGGCCAGCTTGTCCTGGGCGTTGCGCAGCGGGCAGTCCTTCAGCGACAGGCAGCCACAGCCGATGCAGCCATCGAGCTGATCGCGCAGCTGCTCCAGGATGCGGATGCGCTCCTCCAGGTCGTCCTTCCATCGCGCCGACATGCGGCGCCAGTCGGCCGCCGTCGGCGTGCGCCCCTGGGGCAGGGCCTGCAGCGCCTGCGCGATCCCCGCCAGCGGCACGCCCATGCGCTGCGCCACCTTGATCACTGCCACCCGGCGCAGGATGGAGCGCGGATAGCGGCGCTGGTTGCCGGCATTGCGCACCGCGGCGATGAGCCCCTTCGACTCGTAGAAATGCAGCGCCGACACGGCCAGGCCGCTGCGCGCGGCCACCTCGCCCACGGTCAGTTCGGCAGGCGCGCTGGCGGCGGCAGGGGACGGATCGGCAGCGGTAGAGGTGTGGGGAGCAGGCATGCGCGGCAAGGAATCAAAAAAACGCGGAAGCGGAACGCCGACAGCGCACAACAGCGCTGGCAGTGAGGGCCGGAACAGGCTTGACCTCAAGTTTAGTTGAGGTCTGACACTGCCCTCCTGCCATGCGAATGGCGCCCTTCACTTGCCAAGGATTTCTTCCATGCCCCAGTCCTCATCCACCCAGTCTGCACTCTCCTTCAACAACCCCGCCGGCCTGTACGACCCGCAGCCCAACGGCTATTCGCACGTCGCCATCGCCCAGGGGCCGGTGCGCACCGTCTACATCGCGGGCCAGGGCGGCGAAGACGCGCACGGCGTGCTGGCCACCGGTTTCGCCGCGCAGGTACGGCAGGCGCTGACCAACCTGCAGACCGCGCTCGCCGCAGCCGGTGCCCGGCCTGGCGACGTAGCCAAGCTGACCGTGCTGATCGTGGACCACACGGAGGAGCGGCTGGGCGTGTTCGGACAGGCCCTCAAGGCGCTGTGGGCGGATGCGCCCTTGCCCGCCTGCACCCTGATTCCCGTGCCCCGGCTCGCACTCGATGGCATGCTGTTCGAGATCGACGCCACCGCCGTGCTGGCCGCTGACTGACGCCTGGACCCGCTCACGCCCATCTTTTCCTTCCCCTGGGTCCGACCACGTTCCCGCGCCCGCCCGCTCCCCATGCCGTCCCGTTTGTCCTCTGCCCCCTCCTCCTCATCTGCCCCCGCGGCCGCCGCAGCCCCTGTGGCCGCAGGCCTGTCCACCCCGGTGCTGCTGCTGATGGCCGTCGCCTGCGGCCTGTGCGCGGGCTCCAACTACTACAACCAGCCCCTGCTGCACTCGATCGCCATGCAGCTGCGTGTCAGCGAGGCCACGGCCGCGCTCACCGTCACGCTGGCCCAGGTGTCGTATGCGCTGGGCCTGCTCCTGCTGGTGCCGCTGGGCGACAAGCTGGAGCGCCGCCGGCTGATCGTGGCGCTCATCGTGCTGGCGGCCGTCGGCCTGTTCCTCAGCGGCTTCGCGCAGGGGTTCGCGATGCTCGCCCTGGGCACGATCATGACGGGCCTGTTCTCCGTGGCGGCGCAGGTGCTGGTGCCCATGGCCGCGGCGCTGGCCGCGCCGGGGCGCAGCGGCCAGGCCGTAGGGCTGGTGATGAGCGGGCTGCTCACCGGCATCCTCGCGGCGCGCAGCGTGGCGGGCCTGCTGTCGGGACTGGGCGGCTGGAATCTGGTGTACCGCGTCGCCGGCGTGGCCATGCTCGCCGTGGCGGTGGCGCTGTGGTTTGCGCTGCCCGCCCTGCGCAACCCGCAGGCCCCCAGCTGCGCGCAGGTGCTGCGCTCGCTGGGCACGCTGGCGCGGCGACATCCGCGCCTGCGCAGCCGTGCGCTGCTGGGCGGGCTCTCGTTCGGCTCGGTGAGCGTGCTGTTCTCCACCATGGCCCTGATGCTGGCCGGGCCCGCGCACCGCCTGAGCGACGTGCACATCGGGCTGGTGGGCCTGGCCGGCGTGGCGGGCGCGCTCATGGCCAACGCCGCCGGGCGCCTGGCGGACCGCGGCCTGGAGCAGCTCACCACCCGCGTGTCCGTGCTGCTGGTGCTGGCCAGCTGGGCGCTGCTGTGGCTGGGCGGCGGCAGCCTGGTGGCGTTCTTGCTGGGCATGCTGCTGATCGATCTGGCCCTACAGGGCGTGCACATCAGCAACCAGAACGTGATCTACCAGCTGGCGCCCGAGGCACGCTCGCGCCTGAATGCCGTCTACATGACGACCTACTTCGCGGGCGCGGCCGGCGGCTCCGCGCTGGGCTCGTGGGCGTGGCAGCACGGCGGCTGGGGTGCGACCTGCGTGGCGGGCGCCGGCGTGGCCTTGCTGAACGGCCTGGCCATGGTTCACGACGCGCGGCTGGCGCGCCGTCCGGAAGCGCAAAATACATAGCAGCTTGCGCACCATCCACGGGCGCTGCAGCCGTTTTTGCCCTCCATTTGTTTCCAACCGAAACGGGCGTGATTTCTGACAGGGCCGAGGCTGCCCCTTGCCCTGTAATGGAGTCCGCGACGCCCTGCACCCCGCAGGCGCCATTGACTCCAAGGAGGACCCACCCATGACCCAACACGCCACCATCCACGGACACGTGACGTACCGCGAAGGCGACGGCATGCCGATCGCCATTCCGCAAGGCCCGGTGGAGCTGGAACACGCGCCCGACAGCGTGACCCTGAGCTGGACGGCCGACAACGATGCCGCCGGCCTGACCGCCATTCCACGCGACCAGTTCGAGCTGTATGTGAGCGAGGGCAAGATCCGCGTGCAAGGAGAGGACACCACCCCCGCCGAGAGCGACCCGGCGGCCTGACGGCGCCGCTTCTTTGCTGACCGCGCAGGGCCCTTCGGGGCCCTTTTCTTTGGAGCGCCGGCCACTGGCACTGGGCTAGGATGCCGAAGCCCCTCGCGCCTGCCATGCCCCAGCCCCACACCACCGCCCTCTCTCTGCGCAAAGCCGCTACCACCTTGCCGGCCGGCCATGCACTGCTGCAGGCCCTTGTGGCGCGCGCCGAGGCATCGGCCATCAGCCAAGCCCATGCGTGGGTGTTGCAGGTTCATGGCGATCTGGAGTTGCGCTCGCTCGACCTGCAGGCACCACTGGCCGGCTTGGCTGACTCCCTGCCCGAGGGAGGGGCTGACGCGCTGGCCGCACCGTGCCTGCTGCTGATCCTGGGTTCCCTGCGCATCGCAGGCGCGCTTATCGCTCCTGGCACACGCGCCGGCAGTGCGCTGTGCGTACGCGGTGACCTGTCGTGCGGCCACGCTTTGCTCTCGGACGATGCCGCCGTCGAGGTGGAGGGCCGCCTGCAGGTGGCCGGCCTCCTGTGGTGCGGGGACGGCCCAGAGAACGGCCCGATCGATACAAAAACTGCAGCGCACGCGCCGCCCGCCGCCCTGGCCGTGCACGGCACCTTAAAAGCCGCCGTGGCCGTGTTCACGTCTGGCGTGCGCGTGCAGCTTCCAGGGGAGAAGCACATCGGCCTGTGCCTGGATGCCGCCCGGCAAGACCCACGCCACGCCGCGCTGGCCCATGAAGCCCTGGCACTGCGGCTGGTGCCTGGGCTTCTGCAGCCCATGGCGCCGGCGCCCGACAGCGTCAGCGCATTGGTCGATCTGCCCCGCCTGCGCGCCGCACTGCAGGCCGGCGAGCCGGTGCTGCGAGGGGACCCCGAGGCGCAACTCCCGATGGATGCCGCCCTCTGCCCAGGCCCCGCCCCTACGCTGGCGCAGCTGCACCAGCTGCTGCGGGCCGCCCTGCCCGACAAGACCCGGCACAAGGCCCAGGGCTGGTTCGGGCAGACCGACTTCCTGCTCACGCGCCGCCACCAGGACGAGGATGGCGACACCTACCACGACGGGCTCTTTCTCACCGTGTGGAAGGCCTGGGATTTCTGGTTCTCCGACGTGCCCGCCCCCGAGGCGCGCAGCCTGCTGGGGGCCGCGGCGGCGGGCGTGCGCCGTCTGGCCGCCGCGCCCTGGCGCCGCAC
>JAEWPH010000232.1 GCA_023460715.1 Pseudomonadota bacterium
CTCGCCCGGGCCTGCGCCCGCGCGGCCTCCGGCCGCAGCAGGTAGGAGGCCTGCAGGTGGGGCTCCCACCGCGCGATGTGGTCCAGCACGGCCTGCGTCACCTCCACCGGCGACAGCTGCCGCTGCCGGTACGCGGCCAGGAGTTCGTAGGCGGGCAGGTCGTGCAAGGCGGTCATCGCAGGGGAACCTTTCAGTCGAAAAGGCCGCCAGCGCTTATGTGGCAAGCGCTGGCAGCTATTGTTTCGGGAGCTATCGCCTAGCGCGTGCACCCCTCATGGCGCCGTGCCGTGGCCGCGGCCTCCGCATTCCGGTACGGCGGTGTCCTTGTCTGGCAGCCGCGACAGAGCGAGAGCGCGAAGCGCTCGATGCGGCGCCCACAGCCCCCGATACCGCCGCGGCCCACCCCAGCGGCAGCCGAGCAAGGGCCGCCCCGCAGCGAGGGCTGCGTCCCCCTGCCCGCCGTGCGCAGCACGACGAGAGCGGGGGCTGAGGGCCGCGGCTCCCAGCCTGCCTGCGCAGGCTGGGACGTGCCCGAAGAGCTGCCGCCTCTGGCGGCTGCACGGAGGCGCGCAGCGCCTCAGGGGGGGCCCAAGTCAACTCCAGTACAGCGCCGACAGGTCGTTGACGAAGACCGGCATGTCCTTCCACAGCCCGCGTAAATTCTTGTTGGCCACCGTGACCCATTGCGGCTGGTACAGGAAAGCGTGCACGGCGTCCTCGGCCAGCAGGCGCTGCGCGTCGCCCAGCAGGCGGGCGCGGTCAGCGGGGCGGGCGGCGGTCTTGATCTTCTCGTACAGCGCGTTGAACTGCGGCGACTGGTAGCCCCAGTAGTAGTCGGGCTTGGCGAAGTTGCCCAGATCGAACGGCTCCACGTGGGAGATGAGCGTCAGGTCGTAGTTCTTGTTGCCGTAGGTGCCGCTGAGCCACTGGGCCCATTCCACGTTCTGCAGCTTGGCGGTGATGCCGACCTTGGCCAGTTGCGCGGCGATCACCTCGCCGCCCTGGCGGGCGTAGGGCGTGGGCGGCAGCGTCATGGTGAGCGTGAGCGGCGTCTTCACGCCGGCCTCGGCCAGCAGGCGCTTGGCCTTCTCCACGTCGAACGGGTTGATGCCGGTAGTGTCCACGTAGCCGAAAGCACCCGGCACGTAGTGGCTGCCGATGGGCACGCCCAGGCCGTCGGCCGCGCCCTCGATCACCGACTTCCGGTCGATGGCGGCGGCGATGGCGCGGCGCACGCGCACGTCCGCCAGCGGCTTGCGCTGGTGGTTCATGGCCAGGATGGTCTTGGCGCGCGAGCCGCTCACCACCACCTGAAAGCGCGGATCGCTCTTGAACTGCGCCATGCTGCGCGGCGTGACGCGGGGAAAGGCGTCCACGTCGCCCGCCAGCAGCGCGGCCACCTGGGCCGCCGGGTCGGGGATGAAGCGGAAGGTGGCGCGGCGGATGCGGATGCTGCCCGCCGCCCGGTAGCCCGGCCAGGCCGCCAGCGTGATGGACGAGCCCCGGCTCCACGCGCCCAGCGTGTACGGCCCGGTGCCGACGGGCTTGGTGGCGTTGCCCGCGGCGCTCTGGGGCTCCACGATGATCGACGTGGCCTGGCCCAGCACGAAGAGCAGGTCGGGGTCGATGTCCTGGTTGATGACGACGACGGTGTGCTCGTCCACCACCTGCGTGGTCAGCGCGGCAAAGCTGCGCTTGTCCTTGTTGGTGCTCTTGTCGCCGCCCGCACGGTCGAAGGAGAACTTCACGGCCGCCGCGTTGAAGGGCGCGCCGTTGTGGAACTTGACGCCCTTGCGCAGGCGGAAGGTGGTGGTCTTGAGGTCGGGCGACACCTCCCAGCTCTCCGCCAGCAGGGGCGAGACGCTGCCGTCCGCGTTGATCTTGGTGAGCGTCTCGTAGACGTTGTAGAGCGTGATCTCGGCGATGGAGGAGGCCGCGCCGGCCGTCGGGTCCAGGCCCGGCGGCTCCAGCGTCATGGCGAGCGTGACGGTGTCCTTCTTCTTGCCCTGCTGCGCAAGCACGTGCAGCGGCGTAGCCAGCACGGCGGAGGCGAGGGTGCCCGAGGCGAGCAGGGTGCGGCGGTTCAGCATGCGGGGAATCTCCTGGTGGCGCGGCGGCGCTGGCGCTACAGGGCGCCGCACCGCTTGTGGTTTTTGGGGTGACTCCGCTTTGTACTACAGCGGCCCGGCGGGCGTGCCCGTGGGGGCAGGCTCCACGCGCGGCACGGCCTCCACCAGTGCGCGCGTGTACGGGTGCTGCGGATCGCTGAACAGCGCCTGGGGCGTGCCGCGCTCCACCGCGGCGCCTTCGCGCAGCACCAGCACCTCGTCGCACAGGTGGCTGACGACGGCCAGGTCGTGGCTGATGAGCAGGTAGGTCACGCCGCTGTGTTCCTGCAGATCCTGCATGAGGTTGAGCACCTGCGCCTGCACCGACACGTCGAGCGCGCTCACCGGCTCGTCCGCCACGATGAGGCGGGGCCGCGTGATCAGCGCCCGGGCGATGGCGATGCGCTGGCGCTGCCCGCCCGAGAACTCATGCGGGTACTTGTCGGCATCCGCGCTGCGCAGGCCCACCTGGTCGAGCACCTGCAGCACCTGGGCGCGCTGCTGCGCGCGCGGCGCGGGCGCCAGCATGTGCAGCGGCTCGGCCACGATGCGCTCGACCGTCTGGCGCGGGTCCAGCGAGCCGTACGGGTCCTGGAACACCATCTGGAAGTCGCGCCGCGCAGCGCGCAGGGCCGCGGCCGGTAGGGCGTGCAGGTTGCGCCCCAGCAGCTCGACCGTGCCGCGCGTGGGCGTGTCCAGCGCCATCGCCAGCCGCGCCAGCGTGGACTTGCCCGAACCCGATTCGCCCACGATGCCCAGGCTGCGCCCGGCCGTCACGCTGAAGGACACGCCGCGCAGCGCCGGCACCTGCGCCCGCGGCGTGAAGAGACCCTCGCGCGGTAGCGGGTAGTCGCGCGCCAGATCGGTCACGCGCAGCAGCGGAGGTGCTGGGTCGTCCAGGCCTGGAGGGTTTGAGTTAAATAGACCGTTGGCGCTTGTGGGATAAGCGCCTTCAGCTATGGAAAAAGGAGCATCCTGCGGCGTCATGCCTTGCCTTCCCGCACGGCTGCGGCGACGGCGTCCAGCCGGATGCAGCGCGCCTGGTGCGCGGCGCCCAGCGCCACGTGCGGCGGCAGGCCGGCATCGCACGCGGGCGCGGTGAACGCGCAGC
>JAEWPH010000233.1 GCA_023460715.1 Pseudomonadota bacterium
CCAGCAGCGTGGGCTCGGTCCGGCCGGCGCGCGCGCGGCGCATCAGCTCGGTGTTGGTCGAGTCGATGCTGGGCAGCACCTCGACGGTGAAGCCCGGCAGCAGAGGGGCCACCGCCTCCCACACGGCTTCGGCGGGCCAGCGCACCGGAGTCGTCACGGGCGCTTGCCTCCGGCCCGGGTGCCCGCCTTTTCGGGCTTGGCGGCCTTTGCAGGCTTCGCAGGCTTTGCGCCCTTGACGCTCTTGCCGCCCTTGCCCGGGGCGGCCGCAGCAGCGTCCGCTTTGCGGGCCCTGGGCTTCTTCTCAGGAGCCAGGCCGGGCGGCGCCCAGCCGCGCTTGGGCGCCAGCAGGGTGCCGCGGCAGTTCTTGCTGCCGCACCAGCACGGGTATTCGGCCTTGAGCTTCGGGGTGTAGCGCTCCTCGATGATCAGGCCGTAGTCGTAGTTCAGCTCTTCGCCGGCGCGGATGTTGCGCAGGGCGGTGATGAAGATGCGGCCGTCCTGCTCGTCGGCGAAGCAGTTGGGGTTGCAGCTGTGGTTGATCCAGCGCGAGGAGTTGCCGCCGAACTTCGCGTCGATGACGCGGTCTTCATCCACATGGAAATAGAAGGTATGGTTGGGCTGCTTCGGATCGTGCGGATGCCGGTCCTGCGCTTCCTGCCAGCTGATCACCTCGCCGGTGTACTCCACCAGCACCTCGCCCTCGGCGATATCCTGCACGGCGAACACGCCCTTGCCATGCACGCCCGAGCGCCGGGTCTGGATGCGGCGCCCCGGGGCAATGGTGGGGGCTGCGGGCGGTGCGGTGCGGGGCATGGAGAAACTCTGTTAGTTTGAATATGCACACACATGCGTGCGCGTGCGCGCGTAAGTGACGAATTCTAGGGCCTGTCTCAAGAGCGAGAGACGACGGACACGCCCACCCAACGCCGTCAAGGCGCAACGACCACAAGAAAATGACCAAGACCCTGGTAATCGCAGAAAAGCCATCGGTGGCGCAGGACATCGTGCGCGCCCTCACCCCTGTGGCGGGCAAGTTCGACAAGCACGAGGACCACTTCGAGAACGACCGCTACGTCGTCACCAGCGCCGTGGGCCACCTGGTGGAGATCCAGGCGCCCGAGGAGTTCGACGTCAAGCGCGGCAAGTGGAGCTTTGCCCACCTGCCGGTGATCCCGCCGCGCTTCGACCTGAAACCCGTGGACAAGACCAAGAGCCGCCTGAGCGCCGTGGTGCGCCAGGCCAAGCGCAAGGACGTGACGGAACTGGTGAACGCCTGCGACGCGGGCCGCGAGGGGGAGCTGATCTTCCGCCTGATTGAGCAGTACGCCGGTGGCGCCAAGGGGGGGCTGGGCAAGCCCGTCAAGCGGCTGTGGCTGCAGTCCATGACGCCGCAGGCCATCCGCGACGGCTTCGATCACCTGCGCAGCGACCAGCAGATGCAGGGCCTGGCCCACGCCGCGCGCAGCCGCTCCGAGGCCGACTGGCTGGTGGGCATCAACGGCACACGCGCCATGACGGCCTTCAACTCCCGGGACGGCGGCTTCTTCCTGACCACCGTGGGCCGCGTGCAGACGCCCACGCTGTCGCTGGTGGTGGAGCGCGAGGAAAAGATCCGCAAGTTCGTGAGCCGCGAGTACTGGGAGATCCACGCCGGCTTCCACGCCGAGGCCGGGGAGTACCTGGGCAAGTGGTTCGACCCGCAGTGGAAGAAGCACTCCGACGACCCCGAGGCACGCGCCGACCGGCTTTGGGACATCCACGCCGCCCAGGCGATCGCCGAGGCCGTGCGCGGCAAGGCCGCCACCGTCACCGAGGAAAGCAAGCCCACCACGCAGGCGTCGCCGCTGCTGTTCGACCTGACCAGCCTGCAGCGCGAGGCCAACGGCAAGTTCGGCTTCTCCGCCAAGACCACGCTGGCCCTGGCGCAGAGCCTGTACGAGCGCCACAAGGCGCTGACCTACCCGCGTACCGACTCCCGTGCCCTGCCCGAGGACTACCTGCCGGTCGCCCGCGACACCTTCGGCATGCTGGCTACCAGCGGCATGCGCCACCTGGCGCCCTTCGCCCAGCAGGCGCTGGACGGCAACTACGTCAAGCCCACCAAGCGCATCTTCGACAACAGCAAGGTGAGCGACCACTTTGCCATCATCCCCACGCTGCAGGCGCCCAGCGGCCTGTCCGAGGCCGAGCAAAAGCTCTACGACCTGGTGGTGCGCCGCTTCATGGCCGTGTTCTTCCCGAGCGCCGAGTACCAGGTCACCACCCGCATCAGCCAGGTTTCCGCAGCGCCGGGCCGCCCCAAGCAAGGAGCGGCCCCCTTGGGGGGCAGCGAAGCACACGAAGTGGCAAGCGTGGGGGCTCGGATCGTCCACAGCTTCAAGACCGAGGGCAAGGTGCTGGTGCGGCCGGGCTGGCTGGCCATCTACGGCAAGGAAGCGGCCAACGAGGTCGAGGACGGCAAGGCCGGCGACAAGGGCCAGCCCCTGGTGGCCGTGAAGCCCGGCGAGATGGTGCGCACCGAGTACGCCGAGGCCAAGGGCCTCAAGACCAAGCCCCCCGCACGCTACTCCGAAGCCACGCTGCTGGGCGCCATGGAAAGCGCCGGCAAGCAGATCGACGACGAAGAGCTGCGCTCGGCCATGCAGGAAAAGGGCCTGGGCACGCCTGCCACGCGCGCGGCCATCATCGAAGGCCTGCTGACCGAGAAGTACATGCTGCGCGAGGGCCGCGAGATCATCCCCACGGCCAAGGCCTTCCAGCTCATGACGCTGCTGCGCGGACTGCAGGTGGATGAACTCTGCCGCGCCGAGCTGACGGGCGAGTGGGAGTACAAGCTCTCGCAGATGGAAAAGGGCCAGCTCAGCCGCGAAGCCTTCATGCAAGAGATTGCCGCCATGACCGAGCGCATGGTCAAGAAGGCCAAGGAATACGACCGCGACACCATCCCGGGCGACTACGCCACGCTGCAGGCGCCGTGCCCCAACTGCGGCGGCATCGTGAAGGAAAACTACCGCCGCTACGCCTGCACCGGCAAGTCCGGCACGGGTGCGGACGCCTGCGGCTTCAGCTTCGGCAAGTCGCCGGCGGGCCGCACCTTCGAGACCGCTGAGGCCGAGCAGCTGCTGCGCGACAAGAAGATCGGCCCGCTGGAGGGCTTCCGCTCCAAGGCCGGCTGGCCGTTCACCTCCGAGATCGTCATCAAGTACGACGATGAGGCGCACAACTACAAGCTGGAGTTCGACTTCGGCGACGACCGGAACGCCGAGGAATCGGGCGAGCTGGTGGAATTCTCCGACGCTTCGCTCGGCCCCTGCCCGATCTGCGGCGCCGACGTGCACGAGCACGGCAGCAACTACGTCTGCAGCAAGGCCGTGCCCACGGCCGCGCAGCCCACGCCGAGCTGCACCTTCAAGAGCGGCAAGATCATCCTGCAGCAGCCCGTGGAGCGCGAACAGATGAGCAAGCTGCTGGCCACCGGCAAGACCGACCTGCTCGACAAGTTCGTCAGCATGCGCACGCGCCGCGCGTTCAAGGCCTTCCTGGCCTGGGACAAGGCCGCGGGCAAGGTCAACTTCGAGTTCGAGCAGCGCGACAGCAAGTACCCGCCGCGCAAGACGGCATCGGCAGCTGCTGCAAAAACAGGAGCCGCCGGCGCAGCGCGGACGGGCGCTGCGGCCAAAAAAGCCGCAAAACCCGCGGCCAAGGTCGCTGCCAAGAAGACGGCCGCCGTGAAGGCCCCGCGCAAGCAGGCCGCCGGCAAGGCGCCCAGCGCGGCGCTGGCCGCCGTCATCGGCAACGAGCCGGTGGCGCGCCCCGAGGCCGTCAAGAAGATGTGGGAATACATCAAGGCCCACAATCTGCAGGACCCGAAGGACAAGCGCACCATCAACGCCGACGACAAGCTGCGCGCCGTCTTCGGCAAGGACTCGGCCGGCATGTTCGAGCTGGCCGGCATCCTCGGCAAACACCTCGGAGGCGAATGATCCACCACGACCGCACCCCCATCACCGCAGCCGTCGCCGCGCGCCGGCTGGTCGCATTGCTGGCCTGCGCCGCCGCGCTGGCCGGCTGCGGCACCGCCACCCCGCGCTCGGACATGAAGGACGACCTGAACAGCCAGAAGGGCGAGAGCGGCGTCACCGTGTTCGGCACCATCGACATGGGCGTCGGCGTGCAGCGTTCGCGCTGAAGGGCATGCGGGGCGCCGCATGCGCCTACGCCTGCGCTGCAGCAGGGGCCGCGGGTAGCGCGGGCGCACAGGGTGTGCGCACCCGTACCTGTCACGGCACTGCCACGGGCCGTCGCTAGAGTCTGGCGCTTTCGCACTCTAGAGACTCCCTCCCCATGAAGAAAACATCTTGGATCGCATCGCTGTGCCTGGCGACCCTGGGCCTGGCTGCTTGCGGCGGAAGCGACAACGACGACAGCGCTGCGGCGCAACCCCAGGTCATCGCCCACCGCGGCGCCAGCGGCTACCTGCCCGAACACACCCTGGGAGGCTACGAGCTGGCCATCCGCATGGGGGCCGACTTCATCGAGCCCGACCTGCAGATCACCAGGGACGGCGCGCTCGTCGCCATGCATGACGACACGCTGAACCGCACCACCAACGTCGCCACGCTGTTCGCGCAGCGCAACGGCGGCTACAAGGTGGCCGACTTCACGCTGGCCGAGGTGAAGAGCCTCACCGTCGTGCCCACGGGCACCGGCCGGACCAGCTACCCCGGCTTCTCGCCCACGGCGGCCAACCCGTTCACCGTGCCCACCTTCCAGGAAGTGGTGGACTTCGCCAAGCGGCAAAGCAGCGCCACGGGCCGCGACGTGGGCCTGTACCCCGAGGCCAAGCAGGCCGACCCGGCGATGGAAGACGGCATCCTGAAGACGCTCACCGCCAATGGCTACACGGCCAGCAGCAAGGTCTTCATCCAGTCGTTCAGCGACGCCACCCTGCGCAGCCTGCGCACCAAGCAGACCGCGCAGAACAACAAGATGCCGCTCATCCTGCTGGGCGTGGCCGGCACCGCGGCCGACGGCACGGCCCGCATGGGCGTGACGGGCGGCACCGGCGTGCGCCAGCTCACGCTGCAGGAAGTGGCCGGCTTCACCGAAGGCGTGGGCGTGCTCATCAACAACGCCACCTACCCGGTTACCAAGGCCTTCATCGACCAGGCCCACGCCGCCGGCCTGAAGGTGCACGGCTGGACCTTCGCCCAGGCCGACGCCACCCTGGCCGCGGCCGACTTCCGCAGGTACCTGGACATGGGCATGGACGGCATGTTCGCCAACTACCCCGACCTGGCCGTCACCGCGCGCAATGCGTTCGTGAAGAAGTAAAAAAACGGTGACAGGGCCAAGCGCCCTGTGACGGCGAGGTCCACCGCGGCAGGCTGGCGTTACACGCTGCCTGCCGTTGGGTTTTGGGGGCGGCGCGGGGGTACGTTGCGGCGTCACCCTCGCTTCAACAAGATGCCGAGGTGGCTGAAGGGTGAGCAAGCGATCCGGTCGCACTGCGCCGACCCGCGCTCTTCGGGCGAGGATGGATGTGGCCAAAGCGCAGACGCGCCGGCTCGGGCCCATCGCCCGCTATGCTTCCCCCCTCCCGAAGCAAGACCCACGGTAACTGCCATGCACGACATCATCTGCCCCCACTGCAACAAGGCGTTCAAGGTGGACGAAACCGGGTATGCCGACATCCTCAAGCAGGTGCGCGATGCGGATTTCAGCGCGCAGTTGCACGAGCGGCTGGAGTTGGCCGAGCAGGACAAGCGCAATGCCGTAGCGCTGGCGCAAGCGCAGGTGGCCCAGGAACTGCAGAAGTCTGCGGTCGCCAAGGACGCGCAGATCCAAGCGCTGAAGGCTCAGCTGGATGCGGGCGCGGTGGAACGCGACCTGGCGGTGGCCCAGGCGCTGAGCGCGGTAGAGAAGCAGCGCGATGCGCTGGCGAATGAGCTGGAGCGTGCGCGGCATGCGCAGCAAGCGGCGGATCAGTTGGCCCAAGCGCGGCTGGCGCAGGAGCTGGCTGGCGTGGCTGCCAGGAAGGATGCCGAGATTCAGCAGCTCAAATCGCAACTGGAAGCAGGCGAGCTGGCGCGCAGGCTGGCCGTGACCGAGGCGGTCACGGTGGTGGCGCGGGAGCGCGACGAGCTCAAGAATGACCTGAGCCTTGCGGCGGTGAAAAAGCAGCTGGAGGAGACCGCCATCAAGGAGCAGTACGCCTTGCAGCTGCGCGACCGCGACGGCGAGATTGCGCGGCTGCGGGACATGAAGGCGCGCCTGTCGACCAAGATGGTGGGCGAGACGCTGGAACAGCACTGCGAGACGGAGTTCAACCGCATCCGCGCCACGGCGTTTCCCCGCGCGTATTTCGAGAAGGACAACGACGCACGCGGCGGGAGCAAGGGTGACTACATCTTTCGCGACGTGGACGAGGCGGGCACCGAGATCGTCTCGATCATGTTCGAGATGAAGAACGAGAACGACGAGACCGCGACGAAGAAGCGCAACGAAGACTTCTTGAAGGAGCTGGACAAGGACCGGTCTGAAAAGGGCTGCGAGTACGCGGTGCTGGTGTCGCTGCTGGAGCCCGAGAGCGAGCTGTACAACACCGGCATCGTGGACATGTTCTACCGCTACCCCAAGATGTACGTGGTGCGGCCGCAGTTCTTCATTCCCATCATCACGCTGCTGCGCAACGCCGCTATGAAGTCGTTGCAGTACAAGTCGGAGCTCGCACTGGTGAAGGCCCAGAACCTCGATATCACCAAGTTCGAATCGCAGCTGGAGGAGTTCAAGGGCGCCTTCGGGCGCAACTGGCGATTGGCGTCCGATGGGTTCGAGGAGGCCGTCAAGCGGATTGACGAGGCGATCAAGGACCTGGAGAAGACCAAGGAAGCGCTGCACAAGTCGGCCAACAATCTGCGTCTGGCGAACGACAAGGCCGAAGACCTCACGATCAAGAAGCTGACCCGCGGCAACCCGACGATGGCGGCCAAATTTGCCGAGCTCAAGCAGATGCAGATTTCTGACGGGGAGTGATACGGAGCAGGGCACGCGCAAGCGGGACGTTGCGGGCCATCGCTGCCGGCTGTCGCTTGAGCTGTCTGGTAGCCCCGCTACCATGCCAAGGCCAGTCTGTTGATCACAAAACGCCCCTCCAGGGGTTCACAGGAGACCACCACCCCATGTTCAGCCACATCATGGTCGGCGTGACCGACCTCGAAAAGTCCCGGCAGTTCTACGACGCCCTGCTGGGCACCATCGGCGTGCCGCCGGGCGTTGCCAACAAGAACCGCTACTTCTACCGCAGCCCCACGGGCACGTTCGCGATCTCCACGCCCATCAACGGCGAGCCGGCCTGCCATGGCAATGGCAGCACGATCGGGTTCACCGTGCAGTCGCCGGAGCAGGGCGATGCCTTCCATGCGGCCGGCGTGGCCCACGGCGGCACGACGTGCGAAGACCCGCCGGGCTTTCGCGAGGGCCCCACGGGCAAGCTCTATCTGGCGTATCTGCGCGATCCGGACGGCAACAAGCTTTGCGCGTTGTACCGGCCGCCCAAGGCGTCGGCATAAAGCCGCTTTGCAGCATCGCTCTTGTATTGATAGCTGCTTGCGCTTATTACATAAGCGCTCAAGGCCTGTTTGGCTATAAGTCGCTGCGCGGGCTCGCACCAGGGGCCTGGGGCAGCTCTGTCAGAAACCGCGCCACCCGCGCGGCGACCGCCTCGGGCTGCTCCCGGTGCGGCACATGGGCCAGGCCGGGCAGCAGCTCGACCTGCGCCGGCCCGGCCGCCCAGCGGGCGATGCGCTCGGGCTGTTCGGCCGATCCGTATTCGTCGTTCTCGCCGTGCAGCGCCAGCACGGGGCAGGTCACGCGCGCCAGCGTGGCCTCGAGCGACCAGGCCGCAAACGCGGGGCTGAGCCAGGTGTCCACCCACGCGTTCAGCACCCAGTGGGCCTTGCGGGCATCGCCGCCGTGGTAGCGGGCCAGGCGCTCCATCTGCGCGGGGTGGGCCAGGAACTGGTCGCGCGCGTCGCGGATGCCCTGCCGCGTGCGCTCTTCCACGCAGGCCTGCGCGGCGATGGTGACGAGGGCTTCGCAGTCGCCGTGCGCGCCGGGGCCCGTTTGCTGCACCGATGCATTTGCCGCTGAGGCCGCCGCACAGTGCGCGGCCATGCCGCCGCCCACGCTGTGGCCCAGCGCCACGTAGCGGTCGATTCCCAGTTGTGCGCGCAGGGCGGGCAGCGCGGTGTGAGCTTCGTCTTCCACAAAGTCCAGCGGCAGCACATCCGTGCGCGCGTCGGAGCGACCGAACCCCAGCCGGTCGTAGGCGATGACGTCGCGGCCGGTGGCAGCGGCCAGCACGGCCGGAAACCCGCGCCACAGCTCCACGCAGCCCAGCGAATCGTGGAAGAGCACGATGGGCGGTCGGGCCGTCTGCCCGTCCGCTGGCCGAGTCGCCGCCCAGCGCCGGGCGAACAGACGGCCCCGTGG
>JAEWPH010000234.1 GCA_023460715.1 Pseudomonadota bacterium
CACGCAGCCCGGCGCGCCCATCCGCCTGGGCGATGTGGCCAGCATCGAGAGCGGCCCCGAGGACCGCTTCCTCGCCGCCTGGGCCGACCGCCAGCCGGCCGTGCTGCTGAACGTGCAGCGCCAGCCCGGCGCCAACGTGATCGACGTGGCCGACCGCGTGCGCGCCTTGCTGCCGCAGCTCACCGCCACCCTGCCCGCCGCCGTCGACGTCACGCTGCTCACCGACCGCACGCAGAGCATCCGCGCCTCGGTGCGCGACGTGCAGATGGAACTCGTCTTCGCCGTGGGCCTGGTGGTCATGGTGACCTTCCTGTTCCTGCGCAGCGCCACGGCCACCTTCATCCCGGGCGTGGTGGTGCCGCTGTCGCTCATCGGCACCTTCGCGGTGATGTACCTGCTGGGCTTTTCGGTCAACAACCTGAGCCTGATGGCGCTGACCATCGCCACCGGCTTCGTGGTGGACGATGCCATCGTGATGCTGGAGAACATCGCCCGCCACCGCGAGGACGGCCTGTCGCCGATGCAGGCGGCGCTCAAGGGCGCGTCGGAGATCGGCTTCACGCTGGTGTCGCTCACCGTGTCGCTGGTGGCCGTACTGATCCCGCTGCTGTTCATGCGCGACGTGGTGGGCCGGCTGTTCCATGAGTTCGCGCTCACGCTGGCCGTGGCCATCGGCATCTCGCTGCTGGTGTCGCTCACGCTCACGCCGATGATGAGCGCGCGGCTGCTGAAGAAGCCGCTGCACCACGGCGTCGGCCCCGGCGCCGACGGCACGCCGCGCCAGGGCTTCATGGACCGCGCCATGGACCGCTACGGCCGCGCCATCGACGCGGTGCTGCGCCACCAGGGCCTGACGATGCTGGCCATGCTCGCCACCCTGGCGCTCACCGCCGTGCTCTACGTGCTGGTGCCCAAGGGCTTCTTCCCGGTGCAGGACAGCGGCGTGGTGCAGGTGGTGACCGAGGTGCCGCCCGACAGCGCCTTCACCATCGTCGCCCAGCGCCAGCAGGCGGTGGCGGATGCGCTGCTGCAGTCGCCGGACGTGGCCAGCCTGTCATCCTTCATCGGCGTGGACGGCAGCAACAGCGCGCTCTCCAGCGGACGCATGCTGGTCAACCTGCGCCCGCACGGCGAGCGCAGCGCCAGCGCGGAGCGCATCCTGCAGGACCTGCGCGAGCGTGCCTCGCAGGTGCCGGGCATCGCGGCCTGGTTCCAGCCGGTGCAGGAGCTGTCGATCGAAGACCGCGTGAGCCGTACGCAATACCTCTTCACGCTGACCACGCCGCAGGCCGCCGTGCTGGAGGCCTGGGTGCCGCGCCTGCTGGAGCGCCTGCGCACCCGCCCCGAGCTGGCCGACGTGGCCAGCGACCTGCAGCAGCAGGGCCGCCAGGCGCATGTGGAAGTGGACCGCAACGCCGCCGCGCGCCTGGGCCTGACGGTGGCCGACATCGCCACCGCGCTGCAGAACGCCTATGGCCAGCGGCAGGTGGCCACGCTCTTCACCCAGGCCAGCCAGTACCGCGTGGTGCTGGAGGTGGCGCCCGAGCAGGCGCGCGGGCTGGACGCGCTGCAGACCACCTTCGTCACCACGGCCGGCGGGCAGAGCGTGCCGCTGTCGACCGTGGCCCGCGTCTCGCAGCGCACGGCACCGCTGCAGGTGTCGCAGCAGGGGCAGTTCCCCGCGGCCACGGTGTCGTTCAACCTGGGCGCGGGCGCCTCGCTGGGCGCGGCGGTGGCCGCCATCGAGGCCGAGCTGCAGGCCGCGGCGCTGCCGCCGCAGATCGAGGTGCGCTTCCAGGGCGCGGCGGAGGCCTTCCGCGCCTCGCTGTCGAACACGCTGTGGCTCATCCTCGCGGCCGTGGTCACCATGTACATCGTGCTGGGCGTGCTGTACGAGAGCACCATCCACCCCGTCACCATCCTCTCCACGCTGCCCTCGGCCACCGTGGGCGCCCTGCTGGCCCTGCTGGTCAGCGGCCGGCCGCTGGACATGATCGCCGTGATCGGCATCGTGCTGCTGATCGGGCTGGTGAAGAAGAACGGGATCATGATGGTGGACTTCGCGCTCGATGCGCAGCGCACCCTGGGCCTGCCGGCCGAGGAAGCCATCCGCCGCGCTGCGCTGCTGCGCCTGCGGCCCATCCTCATGACCACCCTGGCCGCCCTGGTGGGCGCGCTGCCGCTGATGCTGGCGGGCGGCTCCGGCGCCGAGCTGCGCCAGCCCCTGGGCATCGTGATGGTGGGCGGGCTCATCGTGAGCCAGGTGCTCACGCTGTTCACCACGCCCGTGGTCTACCTGTACTTCGACCGCCTGTCGCAGCGGCTCGCGCGCCGCCGCGGCGCGGCCACGCCATGAACCTGGCGCGCCTGTCCATCCGCCGGCCCGTGGGCAGCTGCCTGCTGGCCGTGGCGCTGGTGCTGCTGGGGCTGCTGGCCTGGCGCCTGTTGCCGGTGGCGCCGCTGCCGGAGGTGGACTTTCCCGTCATCAAGGTCTCGGCCAGCCTGCCCGGCGCCAGTCCCGAGAGCATGGCCGCCACGGTGGCCGCGCCGCTGGAGCGCGCGCTGGGCGCCATCGCCGGGGTGCAGGGCCTCTCGTCGTCGAGCAACCAGGGCACGACGCAGGTCACGCTCGAATTCGCGCTGGGACGCGACCTGGAAGCCGCTGCGCGGGACGTGCAGGCCGCCCTCAACGCCGTGCGCGGCCAATTGCCCGCGGGCATGAAGAGCAACCCCAGCTTCACCAAGCAGCAGGCGGCGCAGCGGCCCATCGTGGTGCTGGCGCTGTCCTCGCCGCACCTGCCGCCGTCTGCGCTGTACGACGCGGCCTCCACCATCCTGGCGCAGCGGCTGTCGCAGGTGCCCGGCGTGGCGGAGGTGACCGTGGGCGGTGCCTCGCTGCCGGCCGTGCGCGTGCAGGTCGATCCGGCCGCGCTGGCCCACCAGGGCGTGGCGCTGGACGCGGTGCGCACGGCCATCGTGCGCTCCAGCGCCGTGCAGCCCATCGGCGCCATCGAGGACGCCGGCCACCGCTGGCAGGTGGCGATGGACGATGCGCCCATGCGCGCGGCCGACTTTGCGCCGCTGGTGGTGCGCTGGGTGAACGGCGCCGCGGGCCAGGCCGGCGGCGCGCCGGTGCACCTGGGCGACGTGGCACGCGTGAGCGACTCCACCGAGAACCGCTACAGCAGCGGCTTCCACAACGACAAGGACGCGGTGATCGTGCAGGTGCGCCGCCAGCCGGGCGCCAACGTGGTCGCCACCGTGGATGCCGTGCAGGCCCAGCTGCCCTACCTGCGCACGCTGATGCCGCCCGATGCGCAGCTCGACATCGTGCTGGAGCGCTCGCAGGGCATCCGCGCGTCCCTGGCCGAGGCGCACTTCACCCTGGTGCTGTCCATCGCGCTGGTGGTGGCCGTGGTGGCGGCCTTCCTGGGCCGGCTGCGCACGGCGCTGATCCCGACGGTGGCCATTCCGGTGTCGCTCATCGGCACCTTCGCCGTCATGTACGCGGCCGGGTTCTCGCTCAACAACCTGTCGCTGATGGCGCTGATCGTGGCCGCCGGCCTGGTGGTGGACGACGCCATCGTGGTGCTGGAGAACGTGGAGCGCTACATCGACCAGGGCCTGCCGCCGCTGCGCGCTGCGCTGCGGGGGGCGGGCGAGGTGGGCTTCACCCTGGTGGCGATGACGCTGGCGCTGGTGGTGGTGTTCATCTCCATCCTGTTCATGGGCGGCATCGTGGAACGGCTGTTCCGCGAGTTCTCCCTCACGCTGGCCGCCGCCGTGGCGATCTCGCTGCTGGTGTCGCTCACGCTCACGCCCGTGCTGTGCGCCTACGGACTGCAGGCGCGGCGCAAGGCGGGCGCGGTGCCGCTGCCCGCGCGCGCGGGCTGGGTGCAGCGGCAGTCCCGCGCCGGCGCGTTGATGCGCGCGGACGTGCGCCGCGCCTATGACCGCAGCCTGGTCTGGAGCCTGCGGCACGGCGCGCTGGTGCTGCTGGTGCTGGCGGCAGTCGTCGGCGTGAACGTCTGGCTCTACATCACTTTGCCCAAGATCCTGCTGCCCCGGCAGGACACGGGCATCGTGCACGCCTTCATCCGCGGGGACGACGGCTTCTCCTTCCAGATCATGCAGCCCAAGATCGAGGCCTACCGCCGCCTCATCCTGGCCGACCCGGCCGTGGCCCACGTGGCGGGCACCAGCGGCGGCATCGGCAGCATCGCCAACAGCTTTCTGCTGGTGAGCCTCAAGCCCCTGGCCGAGCGCGGCGGCGAGCCCACGCAGGCCGTGGTCAACCGCCTGCGGGCGATGGCGCCGGCCGTGCCCGGCGGCGTGCTGAGCCCGTCCATCGAGCAGGACATCCGCATCGGCGTGTCATTCGGCGAAGCGGACTCGGCCGTCATCCTGCGCTCGGGCGAGGTACGCGGGCTGCGCGGCTGGGCGCGCAAGGTGTCGCAGGCCATGGCACAGCGGCCCGAGTTCGCCGACGTGGAGACGGTGAGCGACGGCGGCGCGCAGCAGGTCGTGGTGGACATCGACCGCGAGGCCGCGCGGCGCCTGGGCGTGGACATGGACACCATCGCCGCGGTACTCAACAACTCGTACTCGCAGCGGCAGGTGGCCACCCTGTACGACCGGCTCAACCAGTACCGCGTGGTGATGGAGGTGGACCCGCGCTTCACGGCCCAGCCGCAGTCGCTGGCGCAGCTGCAGGTGATCGGCGCGGGCGGTGCGCGCGTGCCGCTCACCGCCTTCGCCACCTGGCGCTACGGCCTGGCGGACGATCAGGTCTACCACGACGCCATGTTCGCCTCGATGTACATCGGCTACAACCTCGCGCCCGGCGTCACCGCCGAGCAGGGCCGCCAGGCGCTGGACGCCGTGCTGTCCGGGGTGATGCTGCCCTCCAGCGTGCACGTGGCGCCCTCGCGCGAGGACGCGGCCAGCGCGCGGGCCGTGCGCGGCCAGCCGCTGCTGGTGCTGGCCGTGGTGCTGGCGGTGTACCTGGTGCTGGGCGTGCTGTACGAAAGCACGCTGCACCCGCTCACCATCCTGTCCACCGTGCCGCCGGCCAGCGTGGGCGCGCTGCTGGCACTGTGGCTGACCGACACGCCCTTCAGCCTGATGGCCCTGCTCGGCCTGTTCCTGCTGATCGGCGTGGTGATGAAGAACGCCATCCTGATGATCGACTTCGCGCTGGCGACGCAGCGCCGCGAGGGCCTGCCTCCGCACGAGGCCATCCGCCGCGCCGCGGGCCTGCGGCTGCGCCCTATCCTGATGACCAACCTGGCCGGGCTGCTGGGCGCGCTGCCGCTGGTACTGGGCACCGGCGAAGGCGCCGAGCTGCGCCGGCCGCTGGGCCTGGCCATCGTGGGCGGGCTCGCCGTGAGCCAGCTGCTCACGCTCTACACCACGCCCGTCGTCTACCACTACCTGGAGCGCTGGCGCCAGCGCTGGGTCCGCCCGGGGCATGACGGCCCCCTGCTGGCGCCCGCCGCTGCCGCGCATTCCTGAATCCCATGACCTTCGCCGACGCCCCCCGCTCCCTTTTGCCCGGCCCGCGCCGCCGCCCGGCCGGCCCGGTCCTGGCGCTGCTGCCGCTGGCCCTGCTGCTGGGCGCCTGCACCGCCGGCCCGGACTACCGCCGCCCCGAGGTCGCCGCCCCCGCAGCCTTCCGCCACGAAGCCGGCTGGCGCACCGTGGCCGCCATCGCGCCGCCTGCCGCCGGCACCAGTGCGCTGAGCCCCTGGGCTGCGTTCACCGACGGCACGCTGCAGCGCCTGGTGGACGAGGCCGCCCAAGGCAACCTGACCCTCGCCCAGGCCGAAGCGCGCTACCGCCAGGCCCTGGCCGTGC
>JAEWPH010000235.1 GCA_023460715.1 Pseudomonadota bacterium
CTGCACGTCCGCCGGCGGCGGCGACTGCGCCGCGCCGGGCGCCACCGTGCGGCCCCGCAGCATGCGCTCCAGCGTGGCGGCCTCGCTGTCCTCCGGCAGCTGCACGGCCACGATGCCGTCCGCGCCCCAAGCGAGCGCGCAGACGCCGAGGGCCGTGGCAAACACGCAGTAGCCCGCCACCTGCATTGCTATGCGATCAATAGCTGCATGCGCTTACCCCACGAGCGCTTGCGGCCAAAATGGCTTGAATCCGGTAGGCCATGCGCGTTGCCGCCCTCACACCGCCCGCAGCGCAGCCCGCAGCTGCGCACCCAGCTCGGGCTTGTCGGCGAACGGGTCGGTCGGGTTGCGCGCCTGCAGCACATCCTCCAGCCGCGTCTGCACCGAGCCGATGGCCTTGGGATGGCTATAGATGTAGAACTGGCCGGTGCCCATGGCGTCGAACACCTTGGCGGCCACTTCGGCCGCCGTCACCTTGCCGCTGGTCACCGCCTTGCCCGTCATGGCCTGGCCGATGAGCTGGCTCTTGGTGGCCTGGCCGGCCGCCAGGCCCTCGGGCCGGTTGCGCTCGCTGGCGTGGATGCCCGTGGCCACGAAGAAGGGGCACAGCACGCTCGCGCCCACCTGGTCGGTCACCAGCGACAGGTCCTGGTACAGCGTCTCGGTCAGGCTGACCACGGCGTGCTTGCTCACGTTGTAGACGCCCATGTTGGGGGGATTGAGCAACCCGGCCATGCTGGCCGTGTTGACGATGTGGCCGCGCCAGGACCGGTCTTGCGCTGCCGCGGCCAGCATCATGGGCGTGAAGAGCCGAACGCCGTGGATCACGCCCCACAGGTTCACGCCCAGCACCCACTCCCAGTCGGCCACGGTGCTCTCCCACACCAGCCCGCCCGAGCCCACGCCGGCGTTGTTGAACACGAAGTGCGGCGCACCAAAGCGCGCCTGCACCGCCGCGGCCAGCTGCTCCATCTGCTGGGCGTTCGACACGTCCACGCGCTGCGCCAGCACCTGCGCGCCGGCAGCCTGCATCTCGGCGGCCGCTGCATCGAGCGCATCCTGCTGCACGTCCACCAGCACCAGGTTCATGCCCCGCTGCGCCCCGATGCGCGCGCACTCCAGCCCAAAGCCGGAGCCTGCGCCCGTCAGCACGGCCGTCTTGCCTTCAAAGTTCTCGATCATGCGTTGTCTCCTGCTTGTTTGAATCGGGTCACTCGGTGAAAACAGGCGCGGCCCAGACCAGCAGCCACCGCGCAAGGGCCGCCCCGCCGCGCTGGTGGCGTCCCCCTTCCCATCGCGCAGCGATGAGAGAAGGGTGAAGCGGCGCAGCCGCTCAGGGGGATGGCTTCAGTGCATACCCGATCCGAGGAAAGTGCACATGCACCAGGCCGGCGCGCGGGTCGGTGCGCTGCAGCGTGTAGCGGGTGCGCGTGGCGGCGATCAGCGTGCCTTCGGTCGGCTCGGTGCCGAAGCTCTCGGCCGCGATGGTGACTGCGCTGCCCAGTGGAATGCCGTGCTCGTCCTGGAACACGTCGTCCGCCAAGGGCAGCGGCGTGGCGTTGGCCGCCACGGTAATGGCGTCCTGCGCCGTGAACTTGGCCATGCGGCCCTGGCCCAGCGCGGCGATGCGGTCCATCCATTCCAGTACCGCCGGGGTGGCCCGGAAGATCTCGGCCATCACCGGCACGCAGGTGCGGGTGAACCACAGCGGGTGGTACGCCGCGAAGTCGGCCACGCAAGGCTCGGCGCCGAACAGGAAGGGGTGCTCTTCCACCATGTGCGCGATGCGGCGCAGGTAGGAGCGGTAGGCCGCGGTGGCGTCGGGCGGGCGGATGCGCGGGGCGCCGCCCCCCATGGCCTTGCGGTCGGCGGAGAAGGCCTCGATCGCGCTGGCAGGCAGGTTGGAAAACAGCGCCGCCGCGCCGCGTGGTTGCAGGCTGTAGGCCATGGATGCCTGGAACAGGGCCGTGTCGGCCCACTGCGCGAACACGCGCGACACGCCCTTGAGGTGCGGCGGGTACAGGACCGGCTCGGGCTGCACATGCTCCAGCACATCGCAGATCAGGGCGGTGTCGCAGTAGATGTCGGCGCCGATCTGCAGGAACGGCGTGCGCCGGTAGCCGCCGGTGAGCGCCACCACGTCCGGCTTGGGCATGATGCTGGGCACCACCACCGAGTTCCAGGCCAGCTGCTTGAAGCCGAGCACCGAGCGGATCTTCTGCGCGAAGGGCGACGAGGGGTAATGGTGCAGGATGAGTTCAGTGGTCATCGGGAGCTCCTGGGATGGGGATCGATCGGTGTGGCGGACGCAATGGGATGGGAAGGGCCGGCCGAGGCGCTCAGGCTGCGGCCGCGTCCTTCATCGGCGGCGGCGGCGGGCTCCAGAGCATTTCCACATGCGGGATGTCGTCTTCCAGGTACGGCTCGGAGACGGTAACGAATCCCTGCTCGGCATAGAAACGCTGCAGATGGGCCTGCGCGCTGATGCGCACGCCGTGGCCCGGCCAGGCCTGGCGGCAGCGCTGCATGCCTTCATGGATGAGCGCACGCCCCAGCCCGGTGCCCCGCGCCTGCGCAGCGGTGGCCACGCGGCCCATGGACGGCTCGGCGTACTTCACGCCCGGGTCCACCACGCGCAGCACGGCCAGCAGCGGGCCGTCCGGCTGGGCGCGCCCGAGCAGGTGCCATGCGTGTTTGTCGGCATCGTCCGGGTCCTGGTAGGGGCCCTGCTCCAGGATGAAGACGCGGCAGCGCAAGGCCAGCGCGTCATGCAGGGCGTGCACGCCCAGGTCGTCGAAGCGGGCCCAAGTCCAGTGCCAGGCGCGCGCAGCCGCGCCGCCGGATGCGGATTGCGGAGAAGTCGTGGGGTCGTTCGTCACGGTCGTCATGGGGTCGTTGAAGCGTGGGCCGGCCCGCCCGCCCGCGGCGGACGCAAGGCCTTTCACCGCCGGCCATTGTCCTGCCGCCGGGCTGCCGGCTGCGTTCCTGCGCTCAATCGACCAGCTTGACCAGTTGCTTGCCGAAGTTCTTGCCCTTGAGCAGGCCCAGGAACGCCTCGGGTGCCGCCGCCAGGCCCTGGGCGATGGTCTCGCGCGGGCGCAGCTTGCCGGTGCCGACCAGCGTGCCCAATTCCTTCAGCGCCTCGGGCCAGATCTCCATGTGCTCGCTGACGATGAAGCCTTCGACCTTCATGCGGTTGACCAGGATGAGGGCCGGGTTCTGCAGCGGCAGCGGCTGGCCGTCGTAGCCGGCGATCATTCCGCAGACGGCCACGCGCGCGAAGGCGTTGGCACGCAGCAGCACGGCGTCGAGGATGTAGCCGCCCACGTTCTCGAAGTAGCCGTCGATGCCGTCCGGGCAGGCTTCCTTGAGCGCCTTGGACATGGCCTTCAGGTCGCCATGCTCGCGGTGGTCGATGCAGACGTCGAAGCCCAGCTCCTCGGTGGCGTAGCGGCACTTTTCCTTGCCGCCGGCAATGCCCACCACGCGGCATCCGCGCGCCTTGGCCAGCGCGGCGAAGGCGCTGCCCACAGCGCCCGTGGCGGCGCTGACCACCACCGTCTCGCCCGCCTTCGGCGCGATGATCTTGACCAGGCCATACCACGCCGTCACGCCAGGCATGCCCACGGCGCCCAGGTAGTGCGACAGCGGCACGTGCGCGGTGTCCACCTTGCGCAGCATGCCCGGCGCGTTGCCGTCCACCACGCTGTACTCCTGCCAGCCGCCCATGCCGACGACCTTGTCGCCCACGGCGTACTTGGCGTTGCGGCTCTCCACCACTTCGCCCGCCGTGCCGCCGATCATCACCTCGCCCAGGGGCTGGCTGGCCGCGTAGCTCTTGCTCTCGTTCATGCGCCCGCGCATGTACGGGTCCAGGCTCAGGTAGTGGTGGCGCACCAGCACCTGGCCGTCGGCCAGCACCGGCGTGTCGGTGGCGACGAGCTTGAAGTTGCCCGTGGTCGCTTCAGCCTGGGGACGGTTGTCGAGCAGGATCTGCTGATTGCGTGGCATGGTGTCCATCTCCTGTAAATACGGTTTTGATAGCAGCCCGCGCTTGATCTGCAAGCGCTACAGGCCATTTCGGCTTGGAAGAAAGAGGTCAGTCGGTCGGCAGCGCACCGCTGCTGCCCTTGTGCTCCGAAGGGGCACGGGGCACGTACTTGAACGTGCCCGTCGCATGGCTGCACACGCGGCCCTCGGCGTCGTAGACGGTGCCCTCGGTGAAGGCCATGGACCTGGTGCGGTGGATCAGCCGCCCCTTGGCCACCAGCGGGCCGCGCGCCGGCTGCATGAAGCTGGTCTTCATCTCGATGGTGACCACGCCGAACTCCGGCGTGTCGCTGCGCGCCGCCGTGGCCATCACCACGTCCAGCAACGCCATGGTGGCACCGCCATGCGTGACGGCGAACGAGTTCATGTGCTCCGGCGCCGCTTCATAGCGCATCTCGGACGCACCGTCCTTCATGTGGTGCAGCGTGAAGCCCAGGTGGTTCACGAACGGAATCTCGGCGCCAAAACTCAGCAAAGCAACTTCCTTCTAGAGACAACAAACGATCGGACCAGGGAACGGCCCATCCCAGCAGACGCCGTGGATCGGGCTCTGCCCGGCCACTGGCGGCGTGCCCTTCCCGGCGAAGCCGAGAAAGGGGCTGAAGGCCGCGGCTCCGAGCCTGCCTGCGCAGGCTGGGACGCGCCTGAAGGGCAGCCGCCTCTGGCGGCAGCATGGAGCGGCAAAGCCGCTCAGGGGTTGTACCCGATACCCTACCCTATCCACCGACGACGACGCTCACGCCGCCATCCACCGCCATCCACTGCCCGGTGATGTGCTTGCCCGCATCGCTGGCATACAGCAGGGCCAGGCCCTTGAGGTCTTCGTCGTCGCCCAGGCGGCGCAGCGGCGCGTGGTTGGCCATCTCCTGTTCGCCCAGCGTCTCGATGAGCACGCTCGCCATCTTGGTCTTGAAGAAGCCCGGGCAGATGGCATTGACGGTGATGCCGTGCACGCCCCACTCCGCAGCCAGCGCACGCGTGAAGTTGATCACGGCGCCCTTGGAGGTGTTGTAGGCGATGGTCTTCATGGCGATGGGGTTGCCGCCCAGGCCGGCGACGGAGGCCACGTTGATGATGCGTCCGGTCTTGCGGGCGATCATGCTGCGCTTGGCAATGGCCTGCGACAGCAGGAAGTAGCCGCGCACGTTGAGGTTCATCACCTTGTCCCATGCGGCAGCGGGGTGGTCTTCGGCCGGAGCGCCCCAGCTGGCGCCCGCGTTGTTGACGAGGATGTCCACGTCGCCCATGCGCTCGAGCGTCTCGGTGGCGAGGCGGTCGATGTCTTCTTCGCGGGCGCAGTCGGCGGCGATCCAGCGCGCGTCGATGCCGGCGGCCTGCAGCTCGGCGGCGGACTCTTCCAGATCGGCGGCCTTGCGCGACGTGAGCATGATGCGGGCGCCGGCCTCGCCCAGCGCGTGCGCGAGCTGCAGCCCGAGACCGCGTGAGCCGCCGGTGACGAGGGCCGTCTTGCCGGTGAGATCGAAGAGTTGCTGGACCTTGCGTGCCATGGGTGTCGTCTCCTGCCTTGTATCTGCGTCAATCAGTGTGAAAAATCAGCACAACGATTGTGGAGGGACGCCGCCAGGGCGCGTGTCGCCTGCGTGATCCGGCGGGCCTGGCGAGGGCGCCCCGCGGCACGGGCAGACCGGCGGACCGCAGAACTCCGTGCCTGGAGATCCGCATTCAGAGGGCTGCCGTCAGTCCCCGCGCCACTCGCTCACATACGTGTCGCGCGCCACGCGCCGCACGGGCACCAGCGGGTTCACCCGCGTGCCCAGGTTCAGCAAGCCCAGCATGCGGTCGTTCGGGCCCAGCCCCAGCACGCTGTGCAGCAGCTGGCCCAGAGCGCCGGGCGTGCTGCTCCAGAACGCACCGTAGCCCAGCGCGAAGGCGGCATTGAGCACGTTGGTGTACGCACCGCCAGCGGCCAGCAGCTGCTCGAACTCGGGCGCCTTGGGATGGTCCTGGATGTGGGCGTGCAGCACCAGCACCACGGGCGCGGTGGTGAGCTTGGATGTGTACTTGCCGCGCATGGACTGCACGGCCTCGGTCTGCGCCTGCGGGTGGCTCAGCACGCGCTGCAGCAGGGCATGGCGGGCATCGCCCTGCAGCAGCGTCATGCGCCAGGGCACGAGGCCCGCGTGGTCGGGGGCGCGGGCGGCCGCGTCAAGGATCAGGCCCAGTTCGTCGGCGCTCGGGGCCGGGGTGGTCAAGGGCCAGCAGGAGCGGCGCTGCAGCAGGTGGGCGAGGGTCGGGTTGTCGGTGGCGGGAGAGGAGTTCGGCATGGGCAACGGGGAAGAAGGCAGACAGGCGGCGCGACGGCGCAGAGCGCGTGCGGTAGTACGGCCCGATGCTACGGCAAGGACCGCCAGGGCCGGTCCGCCCGCGCGCGGTGGGCATCATCGCCCGCACCGCGCCGGCCGGGGCGAGCCGCCTGCAATGCCATTGCGGGGTGCAGGCCCATAGCCGCCACCGAAGGCAGCACCGCAAGGCGCTGCCGCGCCCTCCCCCCGGCCGTCAGAACGCGTCTTCAGGCAGCTGCGCGCAGGTCATGTCGCGCTGGCGCACCACGTTCAGCCAGGCGCCGATGCGCGGCAGTTCATAGTGATAGAAATAGGTCGCAGCGCCCATCCTGCCTGCGCTGGCAGCTCTTGAAAGCGTAGCATCTTCGCGCAGCGTGGCCAGGGCCAGCTCCAGCCACATCCAGGCCAGCACGGTGTGGCCGAAGGCCTGCATGTAGGGCACGGCATTGGCCAGCGCGTCGGCCGGCTCGCCGGTGGCCCAGGCCGCCTTGGTGGCCGCGCCGACCTCGCCCAGCGCGCCGGCCAGGGCATTGGCATGGGCCGCCAGCGCGGGCTGCTGGATGGCCTGCTGCACCGTGGCGTCGATGCGGCCGGCCAGCAGCATCAGGCCCCGGCCGCCTTCCATCAGCACCTTGCGG
>JAEWPH010000236.1 GCA_023460715.1 Pseudomonadota bacterium
GCGTTGTTCAGGCGCGGCAGCGACACGCGGCCGAATCGGTCGGCCGCGAGCGACAGGGTCTGCGAGCTGTCGGCGATCTTGTCGATGGGGCCGCCCTCGGCGCTGAGCTTGGCCACGGCGGTGCGCACTTCGGTGGCGGCCGCGGCGGCGTTGTCGCCCGCCGTGCGCAGCGACTGCAGCGTGGCCTGGGCGTCCTTCGCTACCGCGGGCACGGTGGCCAGCGCCGGGTCGAGCCGGGTGGCCACGGTCTGGTCGATGCGCTGCGTCAGGGTGTTGACGCTGCCGGTGGCCTTGGCCAGGTTGTCCAGGGCCAGCGCGAAGCGGGCCTGGTTCTCGTCGCCCAGCAGGGTGTTGATGCGCTCGGTGGCCTGCTGCACCTGGGCCAGGATGGCGGGGCCCTGCTCGGCCAGCTGGCTGAACGACGAGCTTTGCAGCGGCAGGCGCGGCAGGCCACTTTCGCCGCGCGGCGGGGGCTGCAGCGGCGCGTCGGCATCGTCGAGCTGGACGTGGGCCAGCCCGGTGACGCCCTGGTAGCCCAGCGTGGCGAAGGTGGTGGGGCTGATGGGCGCGGTCTCGTTCACGGCGATGCGGATCAGCACGTTGCCGCTGGCTTCGGGGTCGAAGCCGATGCGCGTGACCTTGCCCACGGCCACACCCTTGTAGCGCACCGCCGCCTGCGGCTGCAGGCCGCTCACGCTGTCCTTGCTGGAGAGTTCGTAGAAGGTGTAGTCGGTGCGGTCGCGCGTGAGCCATAAACCCATGCCGGCCAGCAGCGCGGCCACCACCAGCACGAAGAGGCCCGCGGCCAGGGCGTGGGACTTGTTTTCCATCAGCGGTCCTTGTCTCCGGAGGCATCGAGCGGCACGGGCGCCATGGCGCGCCGTCCGCGTTCCCCGAGGAAGAAGTGTTGAATGAAGGGATGCTCGAAGCGCACCACCTCCTGCGGCGTGCCCGAGACGATCACGCGCCGCTCGGCCAGCACGGCCACGCGGGTGGAGAGCGCGAAGAGGGTGTCCAGATCGTGCGTGACCATGATCACCGTGAGCCCGAGCGAGGCATGCAGCTCGCGCAGCAGGTCGCAGAAGTCGTCCGAGCTGTTGGGGTCGAGCCCCGCGGTGGGCTCGTCCAGCAGCAGCAGCGGCGGGTCCATGATGAGGGCGCGCGCCAGCGCCACGCGCTTGACCATGCCGCCCGACAGGTCGGCCGGCATGCGCGTGGCGTGCTCGGGTTTCAGGCCCACCATCTGCAGCTTGACCATGGCCGCATCGCACACCACGCGGGGCGGCAGCGTGCCCTGCTCGCGCAGCGCGAAGGCGATGTTGTCCAACACGTTGAAGGCCGAGAACAGTGCGCCTTGCTGGAACAGCATGCCCACGCGGCTGGCCGCGCCGGCGCTGCCCAGCTCGGCCGCGGGCCGGCCCAGCACGGTCACGTGCCCCCGCGTGGGTTGCGTCAGGCCGAGGATGTGCCGCAGCAGCACGGTCTTGCCGGTGCCCGAGCCGCCCACCAGCGCGAGGATCTCGCCGCGCTGCACGGTCAGGTCCAGGTCCTGGTGCACGGTGAAAGCCTCGTCGCCCTTGCCGAAGACGGTGGACAGCCCGGCGATCTCCACCGCAGCCTGGGGCGCCCCGCCCTCAGACGGCGCGGCGGCATGCAGCGGAGCGCAGGTCAGGCTCTTCATCGGATGCCCAGGTTCTTGAAGCCGATGGCGAACAGCGCATCCACCACGATGACCATGGTGATGGCCGTGACCACCGAGGCGGTCGTGCCCTCGCCCAGGCTCTGCGTGTTGGGCTTGACGCGCAGGCCCCAGTGGCAGCCGATGAGCGCGATGCCTGCGCCGAACACCGCCGACTTGAGCATGGCCATCCACAGGTTGGTGGGGCTCACGGCGGCGGGCAGCGCCTGAACGAAATACGCGGGCGAGATGCCCATGGTGATGTCGGCCGCCAGCATGCCGCCGGCCAGCGCGGCCAGCGTAGTCCACAGCGCGATCAGCGGCATGGCCACGGCCAGCGCCAGCACGCGCGGCATCACCAGCCGGTAGCCGTGCGGAATGCCCAGCACGCGCATGGCGTCCAGCTCTTCGGTCACGCGCATCACGCCGATCTGCGCGGTGATGGCCGAGCCCGAGCGCCCCGCCACCAGGATGGCGCCCAGCATGGGCCCGAGTTCGCGCACCAGCGAGATGCCCAGGATGTTGACGATGAAGGTCTCTGCGCCGAACTGCCGCAGCTGCAGGCTCATCAGATAGGCCAGCACCACGCCGATCAGAAAGCCCACCAGCGCCGTGATGGGCAGCGCCGTGGCGCCCATGCGGTAGAGGTGGCCCGAGACGTCGCGCCAGGGCCCGCGGCGCGGGTGGGCGACGAGGCGGCCGATGTCCAGCACCAGCTGGCCGAGCAGTTCGGTCATCTGGCGCGCATGGCCCACGGCGTGCAGCACCAGCACGCCCAGGCGGTCCACCTGCTCGGCCAGCGACCAGGCCTCGTGCGGAGGCTCTTCGGTGCTGAACTGCGCCACACGCTCCAGCATGTCGCGCTGCGCCTCGTGCAGTTGCAGGCGCGCGGGCCAGGCGCGGCCCCAGTGGTGCCACAGCAGCTGGGCGCCGACGTGGTCCAGCCAGGCGATCTCGCGCAGATCCCAGCCCAGGCCGGACGCCGCCGGCAGCGCCCGCAGCTGCGCCGACAGGGCCCGCCAGTCGCGGCGGGAGCCCAGCTC
>JAEWPH010000237.1 GCA_023460715.1 Pseudomonadota bacterium
GTGCAGGGCGACGACCTCAGCGGCCCCGGGCCGCGCGCGCTGCTGGAGCGGGCCCTGGGCGAGCGCATGCCGGCCGAGCCGGTGGTCAGCGCCAATGCCTACATCGGCGCCCAGCCCATCGCCGAGGCGCTGCGCGCCGGCGCCGACATCGTGGTCTGCGGCCGCGTGGCCGACCCGTCGCTGGTGCTGGGCCCGGCGCTGGCGCACTTCGGCTGGGCGCTGGACGACTGGGACCGCCTGGCCCGCGCGACCATGGCCGGCCATCTGCTGGAATGCGGCGCGCAGGTCACGGGCGGCTACTTCGCCGACCCGGGCTACAAGGATGTGCCGGGCCTGGCCCGGCTGGGCTACCCCATCGCCGAGATCGATGCCGACGGCCACTGCACCCTCACCAAGCCGCCGGGGACGGGCGGGCGCATCGACGAGCGCACGGTCAAGGAACAGCTGCTGTACGAGCTGCATGACCCTGCCGCCTACCTCACGCCCGATGTGGTGGCCGATATCACGCAGGCCCGCGTGCTGCAGACCGGCCCGGACCGCGTGCGGCTGGAAGGCGTGCGCGGCCATGCGCGGCCGCCGTCGCTGAAGGTGAACGTCTGCTTCGAATCCGGCTGGTTCGCCGAAGGCGAGATTTCCTACGCCGGCCCGCGCGCCGAGGCCCGCGCGCGGCTGGCCGGAGCCACGCTGCGCGAGCGCCTGGCCGGCATCGCTCCGATGCGCACCGACCTGATCGGCGTCACCAGCGTATTCGGCGACGACGCGAGCGGCTGGCTGGACGCTGCCGCCGACGGCGATGAACCCTCCGCCGCGCGGGACGTGCGCCTGCGCGTGGCGTGGCAGCACCGGGACCACGCCACCGCCCAGCGCCTGGTGCGCGAGGTGACGGCGCTGTACTGCTGCGGCCCGGCGGGCGGCGGCGGCGTGCGCACGGCGATGCGCCCGCGCCTGGGCACCGTCTCGTGCCTGGTGCCGCGCGAGGCCGTACCCACCACGCACGTGATGCTCGATTGACCGCAGGAGCCACCCCACCATGACGACCGCGATTTCCACCCCAGCCACGGCTGCCGCCAGCGCGAGCCCGGGCGCCGGCACCGTGCGCGTGCCGCTGTACCGCCTGGCGCACAGCCGCACGGGCGACAAGGGCAACCGCTCCAACATCAGCGTGATCGCCTGGCATCCGGCGCTGTGGGACACGCTGGTGGCTCAGGTCACCGAGGAGGCCGTGGCTGCGCATTTCGCGCTGCGCCGGCCGAGCCGCGTGGCCCGCTACCTGCTGCCGCAGCTGCAGGGCATGAACTTCGTCATCGACGACATGCTCGACGGCGGCGTGAACGACGCACTCAACCTCGACAGCCACGGCAAGGCGCTGTCGTACCTGCTGCTGGAGCTGCCCGTGGAGGTGCCCAGCGCGCTGGCGGCGCACCTGGCCGGGCCGCCCTGATCCGCGCCGCCTGCCCGCCTTCGCTTTTTTTCCACCATAGCAATACCACAAGGAGACAAGACATGAACCGATTCCAACCCCGAACCCCGCGCCGCCGCATGCTGGCCGGCACCGCTGCCGCGCTCGCGCTGCTGGGCCTGGGCGCCAGCGGCGGCGCGTTCGCGCAGGCCTATCCGGCCAAGCCCATCACCTTCGTCGTGCCGTTCGCGGCCGGCAGCGCCACCGACCAGCTGGCGCGGGCCGTGGGCCAGTCGGTCACCAACGACACCAAGCAGCCGGTGGTGGTGGACAACAAGGGCGGCGCCAGCGGCATGATCGCCGCGCAGTTCGTGGCGAAGGCACCGGCCGACGGCTACACGGTGCTCATCACCACCAACACCACGCACGCCGCCAACGAGCATCTGTACAAGAAGCTGCCCTACGACCCGGTGAAGGACTTCGTTCCGGTGACCGGCCTGGGCAAAGGCGGCCAGGTGATGGTGGTCAACGCCAACGCCCCGTACAAGAACGTGGGCGAGCTGCTGGCCGCGGCCAAGAAGACGCCGGGCAAGCTGACCTTTGGCAGCGGCAGTTCTTCGAGCCGCATGGCAGGCGAGATGCTCAAGCAGCTGGCGGGCGTGGACATCCTGCATGTGCCCTACAAGAGCAACCCGCTGGCCATCACCGACCTGCTGGGCGGGCAGATCGACATGATGATCACGGACACGTCCACGGGCGTGCCGCAGGTCAAGTCGGGCAAGCTGCGCGCGCTGGGCTACTCCACGCAGAAGCGCAGCACGCAGCTGCCCGATGTGCCCACCATCGAAGAGGCCGGCGTCAAGGGCTACGACATGGGCTACTGGTTCGCTGCCTACGTGCCGGCCGGTACGCCAGCGCCGGTGGTGGCCAAGCTCAACGAGCTGCTGGTGAATGCGACCAAGAGTGCCGCGGCCAAGTCGTTCTACGACATCGCGGGCTCCGAGCCCTGGACCACCACCTCGCAGGAGCTGGCGCAGTTCCAGGCGGCCGAGACCCAGAAGTGGGGCAAGGTCATCAAGGCCGCCGGGATCGAACCCGAGTAAGCCGGCACCACAAGGCAGCCCGCGGGCTGCCTTTTTCATGGACTGTGCGCTGCCGCAAAGCAGGGCAGGGCGCAGCCTTGCCCGCCGGTCCGCACTTGCCGCGGCGCGGCGTACGGGCACCCAGGCCGCCAGGGGTGGCCGTTCCCATAACGACAGGAGACAAGACCATGCAAACCCTTTCATTC
>JAEWPH010000238.1 GCA_023460715.1 Pseudomonadota bacterium
CAGCAGCCGGCACCGCGGCAGGCCTGGCCGCCTCCCCTGCCGCGCCGGCCGCTCCCACGCCCCCGGCTCCGGCACCCGTCAATGACCCGTCCCAGGCGAGCGCACCCGACTTCGACCTCGATCTGCCCGACGGCGCCTGGGACGCTCCGGCGGACACCCAACCCGGCCGCCTTGGCGCCGGCAAGGCCGACGGAGCCGACTTCGATGCGAGCGATCTGTCCCTGCTCGACTCCGCCCAGGCCCCGCTCGACGGCAAAGCCGACAGCGCGCCTGCACCGCTGGAATTCGATCTGGGCGACCTGTCGCTGGACCTGGACACGCCGGCCCAGAGCGGCACCGGCACCCAGCCGCCTGCCAGCGATGCGCCCGCGGCTGGCCCCGCCGACGCCGCACTGCCGGACGATCCCCTGGCCACCAAGCTCGCGCTGGCGGAGGAGTTCAACGCCATCGGCGACAGCGAAGGCGCACGCACGCTGATCGAGGAAGTGATTGCCGAAGCCTCGGGTCCGCTGAAGGCCCGCGCGCAGCGCCTGCTCTCCGAGCTCGGCTGATGCACAGGCGCAGGACGACCCGGCGCACCACGGCGTGCCGGGTGTCCCGGCCATGGGGCCTGCCATGAGGATCGCGCTGGGCGTCAGCTACAACGGCCAGGCCTACAACGGCTGGCAGAGCCAGCCCTCCGGCAACACCGTGCAGGACCACCTGGAAGCGGCCCTGGGCCGCTTCGCCACGCAGCCCGTGAGCACGCTGTGCGCAGGCCGCACCGATACCGGTGTCCACGGGCTGATGCAGGTGGTGCACTTCGACACGCCGCTGCAGCGCGCCCCGTTTTCGTGGGTGCGCGGCACCAACACCTTCCTGCCGCCGGACATCGCCGTGCAATGGGCGCAGCCTGTGCCCGAGGCTTTCCACGCCCGCGCGAGCGCTGTGGCGCGGCGCTATGCCTATGTGCTGCTGCAGTCGCCCGTGCGCCCCAGTGTGGACGCCGGCCGGGTCGGCTGGGTGTATCACCCGCTGGACGGCGATGCCATGCGTGCGGCCGCCGCCCATCTGCTGGGCGAGCACGACTTCACGTCGTTCCGCGCATCGGCCTGCCAGGCCAAGACGCCCATCAAGACGCTGCATCGCATTGCGATCACCCAGCGGGGCGGCGACACAGCGGAGGGCGCCACGCCCCACACGGACTGGATGCCCTGCTACTGGCGCTTCGAGTTCGAGGGCAACGCCTTCCTGCACCACATGATCCGCAACATTATGGGCTGCCTGATCGCCATCGGCCAGGGCCAGCAGCCCCCGGACTGGATGCGTGCCGTGCGCGATGCCCGGTCGCGGGACGCCGCTGCGCCCACGTTTTCGCCGGACGGGCTGTATTTCCTGGGGCCGATGTACGACGCGGCGTGGGGCCTTCCCTCGCGCACCGCTGCGTATGATTGGCTGCCATGAACGAAGAAGCCTCCGCACCCTCCCCTCCCGCACGCACCCGCATCAAGATCTGCGGCCTGACGCGCGAGCAGGACGTGGACGCCGCCGTGGCGGCGGGTGCCGACGCGGTGGGCTTCGTGCTCTACGCCCCCAGCCCCCGGGCGGTCACGCCCGAGCGCGCTGCGCAGTTGGCCCGCCGGCTGCCGGCATTCGTCACGCCGGTCTTGCTGTTCGTGAACGAGGACGCTCACAAAGTGATAGCTGCAAGCGCTTTGGTGCCGGGTGCTATCGTGCAATTCCATGGAGATGAATCCGCAGAGGATTGCTGGACGGCCACGGACGGTGGCCGGCGCCCGTTCCTGCGCGCCGCACGGATTCCCCTGGGCGACGGTGCGGCCCGGTTCGACCTCGTAGAATATGCCCAGGATCACTCTCGCGCCCAGGCCATCCTGCTCGACGCCCACGTCGAAGGCTATGGCGGCGGCGGCAAGGCTTTCAATTGGTCACTCCTTCCACCAAGCGTCGACTGTCACCTCGTTTTGTCTGGTGGACTCACGCCTGCAAACGTGACCGATGGCATCTGGCAGGTTCGCCCGCGTTGCAAGACGCTGGCCGTTGATGTCTCCTCCGGCGTCGAAGCCGATGGCCCGGGTGGCTCCACCCTCAAGGGCATCAAGGACGCCGACAAGATCCACCGCTTCATCGCCGCCGTACGCGCGGCCGATGCGGCACCTGCACCCTATCTCTGAATGTCTGATTACCAGCAACCCGATGCCGCGGGCCATTTTGGGCCCTACGGCGGCAGCTTCGTCAGCGAGACGCTGACGCACGCCATCAACGAACTGCGCGAGGCCTACGCGCGCTACCAGAACGACCCGGAGTTCCTGGCCGAATTCCACTACGAACTCGCCCATTTCGTGGGCCGGCCCTCGCCCGTCTACCACGCGGCCCGCACGAGCCGCGAGATGGGTGGCGCGCAGATCTTCCTCAAGCGCGAAGACCTCAACCACACCGGTGCGCACAAGATCAACAACGTGATCGGCCAGGCCATGCTCGCCAAGCGCATGGGCAAGCCGCGCATCATTGCCGAGACCGGCGCCGGCCAGCACGGCGTGGCCACGGCGACGATCTGTGCCCGCTACGGCCTGGAGTGCGTGGTGTACATGGGCGCCGAGGACGTCAAGCGCCAGAGCCCCAATGTCTACCGCATGAAGCTGCTGGGCGCCACGGTGGTGCCCGTCGAATCCGGCAGCCGCACGCTCAAGGACGCCCTGAATGAGGCCATGCGCGACTGGGTCGCCAATGTGGACAACACGTTCTACATCATCGGCACGGTGGCGGGCCCACATCCTTATCCGATGATGGTGCGCGACTTCCAGAGCGTGATCGGCACCGAGTGCATCGAACAGATGCCCCCTTTGCTGGCCGAACAGCGCATCGCCGCCGAGCAGCCAGACGCCGTCGTTGCCTGCGTTGGCGGGGGCAGCAACGCCATGGGCATCTTCCACCCCTACATTCCGTTCAAGGCCACGCGCCTGATCGGCGTGGAAGCGGCGGGCGAAGGCCTGGACAGCGGCAAGCATTCGGCCTCCCTGCAGCGCGGCAGCAGCGGCGTGCTGCACGGCAACCGCACCTTCATCCTGCAGGACGACAACGGCCAGATCACCGAAACGCACAGCATCAGCGCCGGCCTGGACTACCCCGGCGTGGGCCCCGAGCACGCCTGGTTGCAGGAGATCGGCCGCGCCGAGTACGTGGGCGTGACCGACGCCCAGGCGCTGGAGGCCTTCCACTACCTTTGCCGCACCGAAGGCATCATCCCCGCGCTGGAGTCGAGCCACGCCGTGGCCTATGCCATGCAGCTCGCCAAAACGATGCGCGCCGACCAGTCCATCCTGGTCAACCTCTCCGGCCGCGGCGACAAGGACATCGGCACGGTGGCCGACCTGTCGGGCGTGGACTTCTACGACCGGCCCTCGATGCGCGGCCACGTGGTCAAGGGAGGGGCCGCAGCATGAGCCAGCAGCCGCTTTCCTCCGTGGCGCCACAGGCGGCACCGCCCGCGGTCTCGCGCATCGCCACGACGTTCGCGCGGCTGCGCGAACAGGGCCGCAAGGCACTCATTCCCTATGTGACGGCGGGCTTTCCGTTCGCCGACATCACGCCGGCGCTCATGCACGGCATGGTGGAGGCTGGCGCCGACGTGATCGAACTGGGCGTGCCGTTCTCCGACCCCATGGCCGACGGTCCCGTCATCCAGAAGGCGGGGGAAAAGGCCCTGTCCCTCGGCATCGGCATGGCGCAGGTGCTGGAGCACGTACGCAGCTTCCGCCAGCGCAACAGCACCACGCCCGTGGTGCTGATGGGCTATGCCAACCCGGTCGAGCGCTATGACCAGCGCCGCGGCGCGGGGGCCTTCGTGCGCGATGCAGCCGAAGCCGGCGTGGACGGCGTGCTGATCGTGGACTACCCGCCCGAGGAATGCGAGGCCTTCGCGGCCGACCTGCGCGCCCACGGCATGGACCTGATCTTCCTGCTGGCCCCCACCAGCACCGACGAGCGCATGCAGCAGGTGGCGCGCGTGGCCAGCGGGTACGTGTACTACGTGTCGCTCAAGGGCGTGACAGGTTCCGGCGCGCTGGACACGGGCGCCGTGGAGGCGGCCCTGCCCCGCATCCGCCAGCACGTGCGTGAGATCCCGGTGGGCGTGGGCTTCGGCATCCGCGATGCGGCGACGGCCCAGGCCATCGGCCGCGTGGCGGACGCGGTGGTCATCGGCAGCCGCATCATCCAGTTGATCGAAGAGCAGCCCCACGAGAAGGTGGTCCCGGTGACGGTGGACTTCCTGCGCGGGGTGCGCAAGGCGCTGGACGCATAAAATACGGCACTACCCCCTGAGCGGCTTGCGCCGCTTCCCCCTTCTCTCGCGCTGATGCGCGGGAAGGGGGACGACACCAGTGGCCCGACAAAGCCGGTTCCACGGTGTCCCTGGCCTGGGGGCACGCCGGCTTCAGAGGCCCTGCTTCGCTGGCCCATCCAACCAAAGGAATTCTCATGTCCTGGCTCGAAAAACTCCTGCCATCCAAGATCCAGCAGACCGACCCCGCAGAGCGCCACCAGGTGCCGGAAGGCCTGTGGATCAAGTGCCCGAGCTGCGAGACCGTGCTCTACAAGACCGATCTGGAACAGAACCAGAACGTCTGCCCCCACTGCAGCCACCACCACCGCATCGGCGCGCGCGCCCGCCTCAACGCCTTCCTGGACCCGGAAGGCCGCTATGAGATCGGCCAGGAAGTGCTGCCCGTGGATGCGCTCAAGTTCAAGGACAGCCGCAAGTACACCGAGCGGCTGAAGGAAGCGCTGGAGAACACCGGCGAGACCGACTCCCTCATCGTCATCGGCGGTGCGGTGAAGAGCATCAACCTGGTGGCCGCCTGCTTCGAGTTCGATTTCATGGGCGGCTCCATGGGCAGCGTGGTGGGCGAGCGCTTCGTGCGCGGCGTGGAAACCGCCATCGAGCAGAAAGTGCCGTTCGTGTGCTTCACCGCCACCGGCGGCGCCCGCATGCAGGAAGGCCTGCTGTCGCTCATGCAGATGGCCAAGACCAATGCGGCGCTCACGCGCCTGGCCAAGAAGGGCCTGCCCTACATCAGCGTGCTGACCGACCCGACCATGGGCGGCGTGTCGGCCGGCTTCGCCTTCGTGGGCGACATCGTGGTGGCCGAGCCCAAGGCGCTGATCGGCTTTGCCGGCCCGCGCGTGATCGAATCCACCGTGCGCGTGAAGCTGCCCGAGGGCTTCCAGCGCGCCGAGTTCCTGCAGACCAAGGGTGCCGTGGACTTCATTTGCGACCGCCGCGAACTGCGCGACACCATCGCCCGCAGCCTGGCCATGCTGCAGCGCCTGCCGGCAGATTCCGTGGCCTGACGCGCACCGCCAGTACCGCACTATCAAAAAAGATAGCTGCTCGCGCTTGTACAGCAAGCGCCAGCAGCTATTTTTATGGGGTAAATAGTCGAATACCGCTCAGCGCATCACCGCGCCCTGCAGGTGGCCCAGCACGATCATCAGCACCTGCAGCAGCACCAGCAGCACCAGCGGCGACAGATCCACACCGCCCAGCAGGGGCACCACGCGGCGCACGGGGCGCAGCACCGGATCGCACAGGCGGGCGATCACGTCGCCGATGAGTGACCGCGTCTGGATCCACGACAGCACGGCATAGACGATCAGCAAGCCCATCAGGCCCGACACGGCCACCCGCGCCAACCCGAACACGGCCAGCCAGGGCAGCCACGCCAGGCCGGCGCCGGCCCCGAGCATCAGCCACAGCAGCAGGTACTGCGCCAGCTGCAGCAGCAGCGCGCCGACCAGGCAGGCCAGGTCCCACCCGCCGGCAGAGGGGATCACCTTGCGCAGGGGCAGCACCAGCCAGTCGCTGAGCGCGAACACGAGCCGGCCCACGGGATTGGAGAACGGCACGCGCTGCAGTTGCATGTACAGGCGCAGCAGGCAGGCTCCGGTGAGCAGTCCGCCGATGACGTCGAGCAGGAAGGAAGCAATCTGGTACAGCATGGATGGGTCCGGCAAAGAGCCCGCAGCGCAACCCCCGCAGGCCGTGGGATGATAGCGGCCTGGTCCCGCCCTTCCGCCATGCCCCGCCCCCTCACCCTGTCTTCCCTCCCGCTGTTTCCGCTCGGTACCGTGCTGTTTCCGGGCGGACTGCTGCCGCTGCGCGTGTTTGAGGTGCGCTACCTGGACATGGTGCGCAAGTGCCAGCAGGCCGGTGCACCCTTCGGCGTGGTCGGCCTGCGGCAGGGCAGCGAAGTGCGCCAGGCGGGCGCACCGCAGGAGGAGTTGCACGACGTAGGCACGCTGGCCGCCATCGACAGCCTGCACAGCCCGCAGGCCGGCCTGGTCCTGCTGCAGGCCAGCGGCACGCAGCGCTTTCGCATCCAGCGGCGCGAGCGCCTTCCGAGCGGGCTGTGGGTGGCCGATGTGGAGCAACTGCCTGCCGACACGGTCGTGGCGGTGCCGGAAGACCTGCAGCGCATTCCCTCCGCCCTGGCCCAGGTACTGGGTCAGCTGCGCCAGCGCGATGCGGAAGCAGCCGCCACCCTGCCCGACCCGACGCCGGACCAGCTGGCCGACTGCGGCTGGGTGGCGAACCGCTGGTGCGAACTGCTGCCCGTTCCGGTCGACCTCAAGCAACAGCTGATGGCGCTGGACAACCCGCTGCTGCGCCTGGAGCTGGTGGGCGACGTGCTGGACCGCACGGGCATCGCCCCATGATCGCCCCATGACCCAGGGCGCAGCGCCCGCGCCGGCGGCCCCTCCACACCGCACGCTCAACATCCTCCACGTCATCACCAAGGGCGAGGCCGGAGGCGCTCAGACCCATGTGCGCACCCTGTGCAGCGCGCAGCAGGCCACGGACCGGATCACACCGCAGGTCGCCATCGGCGGCAGCGACACGCAGCCACCGCTGGCCCAGGCCCTGCAGGCCCGGTCCATTCCCGTGTTGCGGATCCCCGATCTGGGCAACCGGCTCACGCCCTCGGCCGTGTGGCGTGCCGTACGCACCTTGCGCGGCCACCTGCAAGCACACCCTGCCGACCTGCTGCATGCGCACAGCGCCGCGGCAGGCGTCGTCGCCCGGCTGGCCGGCCGCCTGGCGCACGTGCCGGTGGTCTACACCGTGCACGGCTTTGCGTTCAAGGCCGGTGCGCCGTGGTCGCGCCGCATACCGGCCTGGGCCGTGGAGTGCGCGCTGGCGCCGCTCACCCGCGCGATGGTGTGCGTCTCCGGCCACGAGGCCCAGCTGGCGCGGACCCTGCTGCCCATCGCGCGCGACCGCGTCCTCGTGGTGCACAACGGCGTGGAAGACTGCGAGGAGCGCGCCCAGCCCGCAGACGACACAACCCGCATCGCCATGGTGGCCCGCCTGGCAGCGCCCAAGCGGCCCGATCTGCTGCTGCAGGCCCTCGGCCGCGTGCGCGATGCGCTCGGGCGCGAGCTGCCCGCCACATTCATCGGCGACGGGCCGATGCGCGGCGCCCTTGAGGCCCAGGCGCAGCAGTTGGGCCTGGCGCAGATCAGCTTCACGGGCGACGTGGAGGACGTACCGCAGCGCCTGGCGCGCCACGCCATCGGCGTGCTGGTCTCCGACCACGAAGGCCTGCCGCTCGCCGTCATCGAGGCGATGCGCGCCGGCCAGGCCATCATGGTCAGCGACCTGCCGGGCACGCGGGAACTGCTGCCGGACGACACCTGCGGCCTGCGCGTGCCCAACGACCCCGCCGTGCTGGCCAAAGCCCTACTGACGTTGGTGGCGGACCCGGCCTTGCGCGGGCGCCTGGGCCAGGCAGCCCGGGCACGCTACGCCCAGCACCACGCCCCCGACACCATGGCCGCAGGCGTGCTGCGCGCCTACGAGCGAGCTCTCGCATGACCCGCCCCTCCCCTTCCCCGCTCGCCGGGGCCCGCCTGCCGCAGCTGGCGCACGCCATGCCGGCGCGCCAGCGGGGCTTCGTGCTGCGCTGGAGCCTGGCCGGCATGGCCACGCTGGTACTGGCCTACGCCATGGCGCTGCTGCTGGAGCACACCGGGCGGGCCACCTACCAGTTCGCGCAGACCGTCCTGTGGTGCGCGCTGCCCTATGCCGTGTCGGCCCGCTGGATCTACAAGGGCGCGCATCTGCCCGCCATGGAGCGCAGCAGCTTTATCCTCGCCGCCACCAGCCTGCCCTACCTGCTCACGCCGCTGGGCTTTGCGCTGGCGCAGCAGCCTTATTCGCGCGGCGCCGTGCTGTTGTCCTACCTGCTCGCGACCGTCTGGTTCCTCTGGGGCCATTGGCTGCAACAGCGGCGCCAGGTATGGCAGTTGGCCTATCTGGACCCCAGCGTGCCGCAGCGGCTGGAGGCCCTCGTCGGCCAGCCCGTCGCAGGCCTCGCGCCACGCCTGCAGTTGCAGCCCTGGCAAGGCGAGGCGGCGGCCGCCAGGCACTGGGACGGTGTGGTGATCGACGAGCGCGCCTCTGGCGCTACGTGCGGCCCGGAACAGATGATCAGCGCGCTGCGCCTGGCACGGATGCGCCTGTACACGGTCGAGCAGCTGGCCGAGCTGCTGAGCGGCCGCAAGGTCGTGGTGCCGCACGACGCCCGCTCGCTGTGGGATCTGGAAGTCAGCCCCAGCTACGACCTCTTCAAGCGCGGGCTGGACTTTGCCGTGTGCGCAGCCACGCTGCCGCTGTGGCTGCCGCTGTGCGCCCTGCTCGGCCTGGCCGTCCGGTGCGACTCGCCCGGGCCGGCGTTGTTCTCGCAGATGCGCGTCGGCCGTGACGGGCAGCCGTTCCGCCTGTGGAAGCTGCGCAGCATGCAGCACCACCCGCAGGACGCTGCCGCGCGTTTCGCCCGCACCGGCGACGCCCGCATCACCCGCCTGGGCCGCGTGCTGCGCCGCACACGGCTGGACGAACTGCCCCAGCTGTGGAACGTGCTGTGCGGCCACATGAGCCTGATCGGGCCCCGACCGGAGCAGCAGGCCTTCGTGGAGGAATTCACCCGGCGCATCCCGGCGTACGCCTACCGCCACCTGGTCCGCCCGGGCCTGACGGGCTGGGCGCAGGTGCAGCAGGGCTACGCCGGCAGCGAGGCGGAAACCGCCACCAAGCTCAGCTACGACCTGTACTACCTGGCGCATTACTCCATCGCGCTGGACCTGCTCATCGCCTACAAGACCGTGCGTATCGTCGCCACGGGCTTCGGCGCCCGCTGATGGCCCCGCCGCCGCCCATGGACCGCTCTCCGCCGCACGCGCCACGCCAGGCCCGCATCCTGCTGCTGCAGGAGAACGACGCCACCGGCGGTGTGAACGCGATGATCGACGAGCTGCATCACGGCCTGCGGGCGCTGGGCTGGGAAGGCCTGCAGGTGGAGGCGCTCAGCCGGACCTCGCCCGCCGCGCTCACGCGGGCCGCGTGGCGGTGCGACGCCATCGTGGCCACCAACAACTTCCGTACCGCCTACGTGGCTTGGGCCCTGGCGCAGCTGCGCCGCAGGCCCTGTCTGGTGTGGGTGCACGGCCCGCTGCAGGAGGTGCTGGCACAGGCGCCCGTGCCGCCGGCCCGCCAGGCCGTCCTGCGGTGGCTGTACCGCCGCATACCGGCCTACGTCTTCAACTCCGCGCATACCCGTCAATCGTTCGAAGCCTTTACAGGCCGTGCCATCGCGCCGGGCCGCGGCTGGGTGATTCCCAATGCCGTGCGGCAACGCGCCGCCCCGTTGTCCGCGCACGCCGCCATCACCGCCGGCGCTGCCGTGGACCTGGGCTACGTGGGCCGCTTGGCGCCCGAGAAGGCCCCGCGGCGCCTGATCGCCATGCTGCGCGCCCTGCCGCCCAGCTACCGCCTCACGCTGGTCGGCGATGGCCCGCTGCGTACGGCCCTGGAAGCGGAAGGCGCCGACCTGTGCGCCGCCGGGCGCCTGGTCTTCGCGGGCGAGCGCCCTCGCCACCAGGCGATCGACCCGGCCTGGCGCCTGACGGTGCTGGCCTCGCGCTACGAGGGCGGCTGCCCCTTGAGCGCGCTGGAATCCGCGGCGGCGGGCATTCCCTTCGTCGCGCCGCCGCTGCCCGCCCTGCAGGAGACCGTGTGCGGCGCTGCCGCTCCGTTGCTGGCGGCCGGCGACAGCCCCGCAGCGCTGGCGCAGGCCGTGGTGCGGGTGCTGGGCCTGCAGGCGGCGGAAGTGCAGGCGGCACTGAACGCGGTGCTCGGCGCGCACGATCCGGCACGCTTTGCGCAGCAGTGGAGCGATGCCTTGTCCCAGGTGCTGGTGCGGCGATGACGGTCACCGTGCATTTCATCCATGCGGGCGAGGCCTATCTGCCCGAGCTGGCGGCCTACCGGGACTGGCTGCAGTCACGGCAGGCTCAGGCCGCCATGCACCGCCACCCGGACACCGTGCCGGCCGATGCGCGATTCGTCTGGTGGATGTGCGGGCGCGTGGCGCCGGCGCAGGCCGCGCGCTTTCCCCAGGCCAGGCAGGTGCACGAATACGCGTCGGCCTCGGTGCCGCCGCTGGCCTGGCCCAAGGACCTGATCAAGCGCTGGACGCAGCCCCGGCCGCACTACCGCATCTTCCAGAACGCCTGGGTGCGCGACCGGATGGGTTTTGCCGACGGCGTACCGCACGAGTGCCGGGACATGGGCATCCCCGCGAATCTGCTGCATACGGCCACGCCGGCGGCCGCCGCGCCGGCGCACGATTTCGTCTACCTGGGTGAGATGCGCCGGCTGACGGGCTTTCTGCCTGTGCTGAACGCGATCGCGCGGTCCGGCCGGCGCCTGCTGCTGATCGGTGCGCTCCCGCCCGAGCTGGAGGCGCTGCAGCGGCTGCCGAGCACCACCTGCACCGGCCGTGTCCCGCAGCCCGAGGTGGCCGCCCTGCTGCGCACCGCCCGCTGCGGCCTGAACCTGGTGCCCCGCCGCGCGCCGTTCACGCAGCAGACATCGACCAAGCTGCTGGAATACTGCGCGGCCGGCCTCCAGGTGGCGAGCACCGACTACCCCTGGGTGCGCCGCTTTGCCCAAGAGCACGGTGCACAGATCGGCTATCTGCCGGCGCGCGCCACCGGCGGTGCCGCAACCACTGCCGCGCTGGAGCACGCGCTGCAGTTGCCGCAGGCGCTTCCTCCGGGAGCGCTCTCCGATGCCGCGTGGCCCCGGGTGGTCGCCCGCATGGCCGTCTGGCGCCACATGGGGCTCACGCCATGAAGCTGCCGCGCGCTTCGGTGGCCGTGGCGCTCGGCAGCGCAGCCTCGCTGACAGCGCAGGCGCTGTTCAGCCTGCTGATGCTGCGCGCCTTCGCGCCCGACGCGGTGGGCCGCTTCGCCGTGATCGCACAGGTGGCGTTCTTCTGGATGACGCTCGCACTGGCCCAGAGCCCGCTGCGCCTGCTGGCCGATGCACACGTGCCGGTGGCGCAGGCGCGCCGCCAGGCCGTGGTGGGCACGGCGCGGCGGCTGGCGCTGCTGCTGCCCGTGGCGGCCCTGGCCATGGTGTGGGGCGGCGTGCCGCTGGCAGCAAGCCTGGGCTGGGCCGCGCTGCTGGCCGTGCTGCAGGCCGGCTGGTACATCGCGCAACCGGTGGCGCTGCGCGCCGCCTCCCCGCTGTCGGCGGCCGGTGCGCGGGCCGTT
>JAEWPH010000239.1 GCA_023460715.1 Pseudomonadota bacterium
CGCGCGAGATGGCCGCCAGCGCCCTGCCGCCGGTGGCCGGGCCCAGCCCGCAGGCCGGCCACGCGCTGCGCCAGCTCATCGATGTCTTGCGCGGCTGGTGGGTGATCGCCCTGGCCGGGCTGCTGGCCCTGCGCTGGGCCTGGGACGCCGTGCGCCAAGGGCTGGGCCGGGGCCCGATCACGCTGCGCTACCCCGACCGCGCGGTGCAGGTGCCGCGGGGCTTCAGCGTGCTGGAAGCCAGCCGCGCGCACGGCATCGAGCACCTGTCGCTGTGCGGCGGCCGCGCGCGCTGCTCCACCTGCCGCGTGCGCGTGCAGGCGGCCGACGGGGTGCTGCCCCCACCCCACCGCGACGAGCGCCTGACGCTGCAGCGCGTGCATGCACCCGCCGACGTGCGCCTGGCCTGCCAGCTGCGCCCGCGGGGCGACGTGACGGTCACGCCGCTGTTCCGCGCCGGCGCGTCGGCCGTGGCGGGGCGTGCGGGCGAGGAGCGCGAGGTGGCCGTGCTCTTCGTCGATCTGCGCCGCTGGTCCGGCCTGGCGGAGCGGCAATGGCCCTTCGACCTAGCGTGGGTGCTGGACCAGTATTTCGCCCGCGTCGGCGCGGCCGTGCACGACAGCGGCGGCCTGGCCAACCAGTTCATCGGCGACAGCGTGATGGCGCTGTTCGGCCTGGAGACGGATCTGCCCACCGCCTGCCGGCAGGCGGTGCACGCCGCAGCGCTCATCGAGCAGCGCATGGAGTCGTGGAGCGACACCTTCCGCGCGCAATTCGGGCAGCCACTCGATTTCGGCATGGGGCTGCACGCCGGCCGCGTGGCCCTGGGGCGCGTGGGCTACGAAGACACCACCACCTTCACGGCCGTGGGCGAGGTCGTCAACACCGCCAGCCGCCTACAGGACTATTCCAAGGTGGCCGAGGCGCGCCTGGTGCTGTCACTGGAGGCCGCACGCCTGGCTGGCGTGGAGCACGCGCTGGGCACGCCCCAGCAGGTGCAGGTGCGGGGCCGGTCGCAGCCCCTGGAAGTGCTGCATGTGCGCCGGCCTTCGCAGCAGTGGGGCGAGCCGCGCTTCGCCACGCCCCTGCCACCTTCCGCCTGAGCGCATCCGTCGCGGCGCATCGGCGCATCGAGCGGATTTCCCCAGCAGGGCGACCTGGGAAAAGTTGTGCGTTTACGCACATACATCGCGGCGGCAGAAGCGGAAACTTCCCCCCATGCAGACGCAATCCCGCGCTGCACGGTCTCTAGTCCAAAGGAAGTACGCCATGAAGAACACCAACAAGCTCATCGCCATCGCCGCCATCGCCGCCGCCTCTTTCGCGGGCACCGCCTCGGCCGCCACGCACTCCCAGGAAGAATGGTTCGGTGCCGAGCCCGTGGCCCAGGGCCCGGCCCTGAGCCGCGCCGAAGTGCAGGCCGACCTGAACCTGTGGAACCGCGCCGGCCTGTCCGACTACAACAGCGGCGAGGCGACCCATGTCGCCGACGCCGCCTATGACCAGAAGGTCGCCGAGTACCGCCGCCTGCGCAGCGGCGCCGAGTACACCGCCGAAGTGCACCGCCTGGGTGGCGATGTGAGCGCCGTGGCGGGCCGCGCTGCCACGGGCAACGCCCACTGACCGCTTTCGCCCCGCACGAGAAGCCCTCTCCCTCGCTTGCGCGAGGCTGCCTCCCGCCCTGCACGGCCGGGGGGCTTTTTTTCGTCTGACAGGCCGGCGCAAAAGGCAGGAAGGCGGCGGGAGCCTTCGCGCGCCAGGCAGCGCCGGACCCTGCGATGGACGACACGGCCGGCCCCTCGGAAAGCCGTCTCCGCCAGGGACAGGGGCCGTCGCCCAGGAGCACGCCGCTGTCGGAACCGGGCTGACACGCATCCCCGGGATTTCGCACAGGAAGGGGTCGCAGGGCGGCGCACACTGGATTCCTCGCAGCAAGCAATTCCGCTAACTGCACGTTTTGATGACCAAGAAAGGACTTCTGTCATGAATTGCAAGCATCTCATCGCCGCAGCCGCCATTGCCATCACGGGTGTGGGTGCCGCCAATGCCCAGGTCTCTCAGGAAAGCTGGGGCGGTCCCGAACCCATCGCCGCCAGCCCCGCCGTGTCGACCATGACGCCCCAGCCGCAGCAAGGCGTGGCCCGTGTGGAAGTGCAGGCCGACTGGGCTCTGTGGCAGCGCGCCGGCCTGGGCAGCTACCAGTTGGGTGAACGCTCGCTGGCCTCTGACCCGGTGTACCAGCAGCGCCTGGCCGAGTACCAGCGCATGCGCAGCGGCCCTGAGTACCTAGCCGAGATCCAGCGCCTGGGCGGTGACGTGAGCACAATCGCCTACCAGTACGAACGCGGCGTGGTGCCCACCACCTACTAAGCCGGCGTCGACGGCAGGCGGGCCCCGAGGGGCCGCCCACCGCCTGCACTTCAAAGCCCATGCCTTACGGCGTGGGCTTTGTCTTTGGGGCGGCGTGACCCCCGGCGATGTCAGACGCCCAGGATGGTCGGCGGCGCTGCTGAGGCATCGGCGCTGCCCGCCACCGGCCGCGCAGGAAAGCGCACCGAGAAGCAGGCCCCGGGCGGCGTCTGGCCGGGGTGCGCGTCATCGAGCCGCACGGTGGCGCCGTGCTGGCGGGCGATCTCCAGCACGATGGGCAGACCCAGGCCCGAGCCGTCCGCGTCCGAGCCCAGCACGCGGTAGAACGGCTGGAACACCAGCTCCCGCTCGTGCGGGGGCACGCCCGGGCCCGAATCCTCCACCTGCAGCACGGCCACCTGGCCGAAGGTGTCCGCCAGCACGCGCGCGGTGATCACGCCCGGCTGCGACTTGCTCGACGGTGTGTAGTTGATGGCGTTGTCCAGCAGGTTGCGCACCAGTTCGCCCAGCAGCGTAGGGTTGCCATCCACCCACACGCCGGCGGCGCCGGGCTGCACGCCGTCGTAGCCGAGGTCGATGTGCTTGTCGAGCGCGCGGGGTACGCAGTCGCGCACGACCTCGATCAACAGCCGCGCCAGGTCCACCGGCTGGCGCGCCAGGCCGTTGCCGCCGCCCTCTGCCCGCGCCAGCGACAGCAGCTGGTTCACCGTGTGCGTGGCGCGGATGCTGGAACGCCCGATCTGCTGCAGCGAGCGGCGCAGCGCCTCGGTGTCCGACCCCTCGCGCTGGGCCAGGTCGGCCTGCATGCGCAGCCCCGCCAGCGGCGTCTTGAGCTGGTGCGCCGCGTCGGCCAGAAAGCGCTTCTGCGTGGCCATGGATTCGTGCAGGCGGCGCAGCAGGTCGTTGACGGAATCGACGAGCGGCGCCACCTCCATCGGCACGGCCTTGTGGTCCAGCGGCGACAGGTCGTCGGGCCGGCGCGCACGGATGCGTTCTTCCAGCTGGTGCAGCGGCTTGATGCCGCGCGCCAACGCCAGCCACACCAGCAGCACGGCCAGCGGCAGGATGACGAACTGCGGCAGCATCACGCCCTTGATGATCTCGGTGGCCAGCACGCTGCGCTTCTCGCGCGTCTCGGCCACCTGCACCAGCGCCGCCGGCGCGCCCGGCAAGGGCACGCGCACCCAGATGTAGGCCACGCGGATGTCGATGCCGCGCAGTTCCGCGTCGCGCAGCTTCACCTCGCCCGAAAACGGCCGCTCGTCTTCGGGTGGCGCAGGCAGCTCGCGCTCGCCCGACAGGAACTGCCCGGTGGGCGAGATCACCTGGTAGTAGACGATGTCGGACTCGTCCGCGCGCAGGATTTCGCTGGCCGGCTGGGGCAGGTTGAAGGTCACCGCCTCGTCCTGCACGCTGACCAGCTGCGCCAGGGCATGGGCGTTGTATTCCAGGGCCCGGTCAAAGGGCTTGTTGGCCAGCCCCTGCGCCACCAGCCAGGTCAGCGCCAGGCTGACCGGCCACAGCAGCAGCAGCGGCGTGAGCATCCAGTCGAGGATCTCGCCGAACAGGGAGCGTTGCTCGCGCTGGAAGATTTTCAAGGGTGCCGCCGCAAAGGATTTGGTGTCAATCTGCCTTGCAGCGCTTATACATCAAGCGCCTTACGCTATGTAAAAAGTAGCACCACAAGCCCGACCGGGAAGCGCGGCGGGCAGGATCAGCCGTGCAGGGCGGACCGCGCCGTGGGGCGCAGCCGGTGCAGTTCAGCGGGCCCGGCCAGCCAGGGCTGCAGCGCGCCGATGGCCTCGCGCAACGCAATGCCGGGCGCGGCCGCCTGGCGCAGCAGTATCAGGCACATGAGCCTGTGCACGCCTTCGTGCACGGGCAGGCGCGGAAAGCTGTTGGGCGCCTCCTCGGTGGCGTACCAGGCCACGGCCCGCGCGCCCGCTGCCAGCCAGCAGGGCGTGAGCCGTTCGCGGCACTGGGCCAGCAGTTCGGGCCCGGGCGCTGCGTGCAGGGGCATCAAGGCAATGTCGGCCCGCCCGGGCGGCAGCGCGATTTCGCCCGCCTGTGCGCGCTGGGGCGGCGGCAGTCCTGCGGCCGCGCCCGGCCAGGCGGGGCGCAGCAGGTGCACATCATCCGAATCGGCCATGGTGGCGTTGGCCGCATCGCGGTGCTCAGCCCACACCGGGCCGCCGTAGAAGGACTGCAGCGCACGGCGCCGGGCCTGCATGCCGCTGAAGCCGCGCAGCCAGACGAAGAGGTCCGGGTGGTCGATGTCACGGAACTGGCCGATCACACGCATGCCGCAGGCCTCCTGCGTTTCCACGAATTCGCGGTCGAAGAGCTGGATCAGCGCGTCGCGCCGGCCGGTACGCAGGGCGTAGCGGCGCAGCTCGATCACGGAGGGATCGGACAGTCCGGGCGGCGCGGGCTGCAGGGGTGGGGAGAGGGAAAGCGGTGCGGTTGCAGTCATGGGGAGGGTCTCCTGTGGGCCGTCGGATCGGCCGCGGCAAAGCGTTGATGCCAGAGCGGCCAGTGTGCGCAGCCATATCTGCCACCTGGTGGCATGTATTGCGGGCACACTCCGCGCATCGCCTCGATCTCCCATCCGCCGCCCGCCACACCATGCGCGCCAGCCGACTGCTTTCGCTCCAGATGCTGCTGGAAACGCGCGGCCGCATGAGCGCCCGGGCGCTGGCGCAGGAACTGCAGGTGTCCGTGCGCACGCTGCACCGCGACGTGGACCAGCTGAGCGCCGCAGGCGTGCCCATCTACGCCGACCGCGGCCGCCACGGCGGCTTCGCCCTGCTGCCCGGCTGGCGCACGACGCTCACCGGCCTGACCCCGGCCGAAGCGCAGGCCGTGTTCCTGAGCGGCCTGCCCGGCCCTGCGGCCGACCTGGGCCTGGCCGGCGACGTCGCATCGGCCCAGCTGAAGCTGCTGGCCGCCCTGCCGGCCGCCTGGCGCGGCGCGGCCCAGAGCGTGAGCGGGCGTCTGCACCTGGACCCCATCGCCTGGTACCGCGACGGCGAGGCCACGCCCCATCTGGCCACGGTGGCCGCGGGCGTATGGCAGGAGCGGCAGCTGGCCATGCGCTATGCGAGCTGGTCGGGGACTGCGGAGCGCACGGTGGCGCCGCTCGGCCTCGTGCTCAAGGCGGGGCTGTGGTACCTCGTGGCGCTGTCGGACGGCGGGGCCCTGCGCACGTACCGCATCTCCGCGATCCAGTCCGCCGCGCTCACGGACCTGCCGGTGCCGCGCCCGCCGGGTTTCGACCTGCCGGCGCACTGGGCCCGGTCGCTGCGCGCATTCGAGGAACGGCTGCATACCGGCCATGCCGACGTGCTGGCGACGGAGCGCGGGCTCGCCCGCCTGGAGGATCTGACCAGTGCCATCGCGCGCGCCGTGCGCCAGGCGCGGGAGCAGCCATCACGCCGCCGCGACGGCCGCGTGGCTGTGCGCCTTCTGATCGAATCGATCGCGCATGCCTGCGGCCAGTTGCTGCCGCTGGCGCCGGACGTGGAGGTGGTGCGGCCGGCGGCTCTGCGCCGGGCCGTGGTGCAGCGCCTGCGGACGGCGCTGGAGGGCTACGGCGGGGCGTGAGCACCACGCCGTGCGCCGCGTGTCGCGTGCCGCGTCAGGCGATCTTTTCCAGGCAGTAGCCCAGGCCCCGCACCGTGGCGATGCGGATCGGGCCGCGCTCGATCTTCTTGCGCAGGCGGTGGATGTAGACCTCGATGGCGTTGTTGCTGACCTCTTCGCCCCACTCGCACAGCCGCTCCACCAGTTGTTCCTTGCTCACCAGGCGGCCGGCGCGCTGCAGCAGCACCTCCAGCAGACCCAGCTCGCGCGCCGACAGCTCGACCATCTTGCCGTCGATGGTGGCCACGCGGCCGGCCTGGTCGTAGACCAACGGGCCGTGCTTGATGGAGCTGCTGGTGCCGCCCATGCCGCGGCGCGTGAGCGCCCGCACGCGGGCTTCGAGCTCCTGCAGCGAGAACGGCTTGGCCATGTAGTCGTCCGCGCCGAAGTCCAGGCCCTTCACGCGCTCGTCCACGCTGTCGGCGGCGGTGAGGATCAGCACCGGCAGCGCCGAGCCACGGCCGCGCAGCTTCTTGAGCACCTCCAGCCCGTGCAGGCGGGGCAGGCCCAGGTCGAGGATGAGCAGGTCGAACTCGTTGTTGGTCATGAGCGCGGCGTCGGCCTCGGTGCCGCTGGCCACGTGGTCCACCACGGCGCCGGAGCCGCGCAGAGTGCGTAGCAGGCCGTCGGCCAGCACCTGGTCGTCTTCGGCAATGAGGATGCGCATGCGTGTCTCCTGGAGTGCGGATCGGGCGCCCTACAGGGTGGGCACGCCGATGATTCTAGAGGCCGGAATGCGCACCGCCGCTGCGGGCTCCATGGCCGTGCAGGCCACTTGAGCCGGGTCAAGTCCCCGGCGCTGCACTACGCCTCGTCCGCAGGCACGCGCAAGGCGGCGGGACGCGGTGCGCAGGGGCGACCTCAGGCCGGCGTGCCGTCCGCGCCCGCATAGGCCTCCAGCCCGATGGCCACCACCGTCGCCACCTCCTCACCCACCTCGGCCCGGAACTCCGCCTCGGCCTGCGCCACGGCATCCCGGAAGGCCTGCAGCCATGCCAGCCCCGTGGGTGTGAAGCGCACCACCCGGGCCCGCGCATCGCGTGGGTCGGGCTCCCGCGTCACCAGGCCCCAGGCCGCGCACTGGTCCACCAGATCGGCCATGGACTGCTTGGCCATGCCTGCGCGCTGGGCCAGGTCGGTCAGCCGGTCGCCCTCCAGCGAGAGGTGGCGGGTGATGTGGATGTGCGCGGCGCTGACCTGGTCGCGGGCCGCCAGATTGGAGAGCGCCAGCGGCACCTCGACGGCATGGGCCATGAGCTGCAGCACGCGCGCATCGAAACGGCGCATGGCATGGCCCAGCAAACGGCCCAGGTGGGTCTGGCGCCAGCCATCGCCGGCCGGCGAATGCACAGGATGTTCAGCCATCCACCTATTGTCAGCCAAACTGACTAAATTTCATTTGAGCACGCGGACAACCCTCGCATAAACTACTGTTCAAGCATCCAGCCTGTGGTTAACAGCAGACGGGCCAGGACACATCACCCATAGTCTTTCAAGGAGTTTTCCATGGACGTCGCAGTCAACAACAGCGAAAAGGCCAAGGCCCTGCAGGCCGCGCTGGCACAGATCGAGAAGCAGTTCGGCAAGGGCACGATCATGCGCCTGGGCGAAGGCGAGGTCATTGAAGACATCCAGGTGGTCTCCACCGGCTCCCTGGGCCTGGACATCGCCCTGGGCGTGGGCGGCCTGCCGCGCGGCCGCGTGGTCGAGATCTACGGCCCGGAAAGCTCGGGCAAGACCACGCTCACGCTGCAGGTGATCGCCAACATGCAGAAGCTGGGCGGCACCTGCGCCTTCGTCGATGCCGAACACGCGCTGGACGTGCAATACGCCCAGAAGCTGGGCGTGAAGCTGTCCGACCTGCTGATCTCGCAGCCCGACACCGGCGAGCAAGCGCTGGAAATCGTGGACAGCCTGGTGCGCTCCGGCGCCGTGGACCTGATCGTCGTCGACTCGGTAGCCGCGCTGACGCCCAAGGCCGAAATCGAAGGCGAGATGGGCGACTCGCTGCCCGGCCTGCAGGCCCGCCTGATGAGCCAGGCCCTGCGCAAGCTCACCGCCACGATCAAGAAGACCAACTGCACGGTCATCTTCATCAACCAGATCCGCATGAAGATCGGCGTGATGTTCGGCAGCCCCGAGACCACCACCGGCGGCAACGCGCTGAAGTTCTATGCCTCTGTGCGCCTGGACATCCGCCGCACCGGCACCATCAAGAAGGGCGACGAAGCCATCGGCAACGAAACCAAGGTCAAGGTGGTGAAGAACAAGGTGAGCCCGCCCTTCAAGACGGCCGAGTTCGACATCCTCTTCGGCGAAGGCATCAGCCGCGAAGGCGAGATCATCGACATGGGCGTGGAAGCGCGCATCCTCGAAAAGAGCGGCGCCTGGTACGCCTACAACGGCGAGAAGATCGGCCAGGGCCGCGACAACGCCCGCGAGTTCCTGCGCGAGAACGCCGACCTGGCGTTCGAGATCGAGAACCGGGTGCGCGAAGGCCTGGGCATCGCCCTGCTGCCCGGCAGCTCGCAGGCCGGCGCTTCCAAGCCTGAAAAGGCCGAGAAGCCCGCCAAGGCGGACAAGGCCGAGAAGTGAGTGCGTGCTGACGGATCAGCATTCAAACAGGCTCTGGCGCAGTAGACACCTGCGCCAGCAGCTCTTGTTTTCATAGCACTCATGGGATTTGCCCGCCTGTCGCTCAAGGGCCGCGCGCTGCGCCTGCTGGCCCAGCGCGAGCACTCGCGCACCGAACTGCAGACCAAGCTGGCCCGCCATGTGCAGGAAGGCGATGACCTGCAAGCCGTGCTGGACGAGTTGCAGGCCAAGGATTTCATCAACCCTGCGCGGGTGGCCGAGTCGGTCGTGAACCGGCGGGCGGGCCGGCTGGGCCACCAGCGCCTGGCGCAGGAGCTGCGCAGCAAGGGCCTGGACGACGACCTGGTGCGCGCCACCCTGGGCCGCCTGGCCGGTACGGAACAAGAACGCGCCGCGGCCGTCTGGCAGCAGCGGTTCGGCCACCAGCCCGCGACCACGCCGCAGGAAATGGCGCGGCAGATGCGCTTTCTTGCTGCGCGCGGCTTTGCAGGCGATATCGTGCGCCGCGTGGTGCGTGCCGGCCGGGATGCCGCAGCGAGCGGGGGGACCGAGGACGCTGCAGACTGAGGGCACCGCCCCTCTCTCGTCCCTCGCCTCGTATCGCCCCTCGCAGGCATTGCACCTTTCGCAGCGCCGCGCGTCGCCGGCCGCTGCGCCCGGCGCTCGTGGCACCGATCAGCACCGTACGGCCGGCATTGGCCGCAGCGCACCGCACCCTGCGGTGGGGCCCGCGCTGAGGACGGGCTCCGGTACGAGGCCAGCCCTTGCCGGTATCTCGCCTCGCAAAAGAGTCTTGGCTTCCACGGAAAGACGAGTCGGGCATGGATCAAGTCGCCAGCGCTTGCCAGCCCCACAGCCGGGACCCGGCTCCAATCTGCAGCGCCCCGGCTCGGCGAGGCAGCACGGCCGCACGGGCCGCGCGTCTCAATCCAGCAGGCGCTCGGGGTTGGCGTCCAGTTTGGCGAGCGCCTCGCGCGTGGCGCGCATGGTGAGGCCTTCCTCCTCCTGGGCCACCAGCAGGCCGGACTGCAGGTAGGCGCCCAGGCGGCGCAACTGCAGCAGATAGCTGCGGCCGTCCGCAGCGGCGAACAGGTGCAGCTGCTTGCGCCGGCTGTGCCAGGCGTACTGCACCTGGGCGGACGCGCCATTGTGGTCCAGCGTGAACCAGGTGCCGCGCTGCAGCTCCTGCGCCCAGGCCACGGCTTCCTGCTGCACCGGCGCGCCGTTGTCGGCGATGACATGGATGGACGACGCATCGATCCCCAGCATCATCTCGATGGTGTCGGCATTGAGCGGCATCTCGCCCAAGGTCTCGTCGCTCATGTAGTCCTCCAGATTGGCCAGGCGCCGGGACATCGCGTCGATGCGCGCCTGGGGAATGGAGGCCGTCTTGGAGAGGAAGGCGTCGGCCAGCGTGTCGGTGAGCACCTTGATCTGCGCGTCCTGCGGCGGACCCTGGATGCCGATGAGCGCCATGCCGCTCCGCAGGTTCTGCAGCAGCCCGGGCAGGTTCTGGATGACCTGCGTGCGGTCGGCGCGGTTCGGCTTGGCACCGGCGGCCCACACCAGATCGGCAGCCGTGCGCTTGAGGGCCACCGTCTGCGGATGCTGGGCGCCGTCGCGCACTGCGGACATGGCCAGCACCTCCGCCCAGGTCTTGAACAGGAAGTCGCGGATCTCGTCGCGCACGGGCATGTCCTTGAGCAGGGTGCGCAACTCGATGGTGTACTGGATCGCCAGCGTCTCCTTCTGCTCCACCTGCTGGGCCACGCTCACGATGCGCGAGGTGGCCTGCTTCTCGGTGAGGAAACGGGCCAGGAATTTTTCGAACTCCTCGTGCACCAGCTGGAACACGCGGTGGCCGGTCTCGGGGTACTGCTCGATCACCTGCACCACGCGCCGGATCTCGGCCTCCAGCGCGCTGCCGCCGATGGCGGCTGCATCGAAGCCCAGCACGCACGAGCCCATGCGGTCGATGAGCTGGCGCGCGGGGTGGTTCAGGTCGCTGAAGAACTCGGGCTCGGCCAGCGCCACGCGCAGGACCGGCACCTGCAGCCGCGCAAACCACACACGCACGGCGGGGGGAATGCGGTCCTCGCTGAGGATGCTCTGGAACATCAGGGCCACCACCTCGATGATGGCCTTCTCGCCGGCACTGGAGGCCTGCTTCTTGAGCTCGGCCGATCGCTGGCGGACGGCGCCGGCCATCTGCGCCACGCCCGCGGGGCTGTAGTCCTGGACCAGCGTGGCAAGGTCGCTGTAGTAGGCGTCGGCCTGCATACGCTGGGCCGACAGCGCCCGCGCCAGCGCGGGCGATGCCGGCGCCTGGGCCACGTCGATGCCCATGCCCGGCTGGACCAGCAGCAAGCGGCGCAGCTGGCCCATGACGCCCTGCGCGCGCTGGCGCGCCCGCACCAGCGGCGTACCCGACCCGCCGCCCAGTCCGCCGCCGGAAGCCCCTGCGGCCCGCAGCGTGCTGGGCAGCGCCCGGCCGGTGGGAATGAAATCGGAAGCGGCCGCAAAGGCCTGCCTTGCGCCCGGTGCCTCGGCCACGCCCTGGGGCATGGCGGACGGGCGCGAGGAAGACACATCGCCGGGGGCCCGGCGCACACGCGAGCGCAGGTCCTCCGACAGGACGACACCCTGCTCTTCGTAGAAACGGTCGGTGTCCCGGTACTGCCGCAGCAGCAGGGCGCCGAGTTCGCGCCGCAGCGGGTCCATGGCCGCCTGCAGGTCGGTGCGCGGCAGGCCCGCGTCGACCCACTGCTCGACCAGCAGCAGGCACAGCGTCTCGGCGCGCAGGATGTCACCAGCCCCAAGCTCCTGGCCCTCGACCTGCTGCGTGCGCTGGCGTACGGGGTCGAACCCCTCGGCCAGATGCTCGGCCATGGTCAGGGCCAGGCGCGAGGCCAGGATGCGGTTCTCGACCACCTCGTCGCTGAGCAATTCGAAGCCACCCGCAGGTGACGGCACGCTGGCGCCGGAGGTGCTGGCCTGGGCGGACAGGCCGGCGCGCCAGGCCCGGGCGACGCCCTCGACCCAGGTGCGGTGGTGGTCCTGGTAGCGCTGCCAGCTGTCGCGGCGCTGCTGCATCTCGCGCTGCGTGGCCGTCTGGCCCATGAGCGTGGTCAGGAAGTCGAGCAGCGCCTGATCGAGCGCCGGCAGGCCGGAGCACAGCCCGTCCACGAACCGCTGTCGCGCCAGCCGGCCAAGGCGGCGCTGGGGGTGGACGGGGCGAGGGCTATCCATACGGCCTCGATATTAGCCGTGAACCATCGGTGTGCAACGCCGTGGTATCCCCATCGTGAGGCGGTCCAACCGCGGGGCCCGCGCGCTTGGCGCGGCGGCCCGCGCCGGGGCAGCGCGGTGCCACCTCAGACGGCGGCGCCGGCGTTGGGATCGTTGGGGTCGCCATCCTTCCGGGGCGGCGCCTTCACCAGGTCTTCGCGCTTGACGCCCAGCCACATGGCGATGGCGGCGGCGACGAACACGGAGGAGTAGATGCCGAACAGGATGCCGATGGTCAGCGCCAGCGCGAAATAGTGCAGGCTCGGGCCGCCGAAGAAGAACATCGACAGCACCACGGCCTCGGTGGAGGCGTGGGTGATGATCGTGCGGCTCATCGTGGAGGTGATGGCGTGGTCGATCACCTCGTGCGTGTTCATCTTGCGGAATTTGCGGAAGGCCTCGCGGATCCGGTCGAAGATCACCACGGACTCGTTCACCGAGTAGCCCAGCACGGCCAGCACGCCGGCCAGCACCGCCAGCGAGAACTCCCACTGGAAGAAGGCGAAGAAGCCCAGGATGATGACCACGTCGTGCAGGTTGGCGATCACCGCGGCCACGCCGAATTTCCACTCGAAGCGGAAGCCCAGGTAGATCACGATGCCCAGCACCACCATGCCGAGGGCCATGAGCCCGCCGTGCACCAGTTCCTCGCCCACCTGCGGGCCGACGAATTCGGTGCGGCGCAGGGTGACTTCAGGGTCGGCAGCCTTCAGCGCCCCCAGCACCTGTTCGCTCTGCTGCGCGGAAGTGACGCCCTTTTGCACGGGCAGGCGGATCATCACGTCGCGCGAGGTGCCGAAGTTCTGCACGATCACGTCGGCGTAGCCGAGCTTGGACACCGTCTCGCGCACCTTGCCGATGTCGGCGGTCTGCGTGTAGGCCACCTCCATGACCGTGCCGCCGGTGAATTCCACCGACAGGTGCAGCCCCCGGGTGATCAGGAAGAACACGGCCAGGGCGAAGGTAAGGAAGGAAATCGCGTTGAGCACCAACGCGTATTTCATGAAGGGGATGTCCTTCTTGATGCGGAAAAATTCCATGCTCCGCTCCCTTTATTGGTTCTTGGTGACCACGGAACGCACGTCGGAGCCCTCGGGCTTCCAGACCTGTCCGATGGATACGCTCTTGAGCTTCTTCTTGCGGCCATACCAGAGGTTGACCAGACCGCGCGAGAAGAACACGGCCGAGAACATGCTGGTGAGGATGCCGATGCAGTGCACCACGGCAAAGCCGCGCACCGGGCCGGAGCCGAAGGCCAGCAGCGCCAGGCCGGCGATCAGCGTGGTGACGTTGGAGTCCAGGATGGTCGCCCACGCGCGCTCGTAGCCCGCATGGATGGCCGCCTGCGGCGCCACGCCCGCGCGCAGTTCCTCGCGGATGCGCTCGTTGATCAGCACGTTGGAGTCGATGGCCACGCCCAGCGCCAGCGCCATGGCGGCAATGCCCGGCAGCGTCAGCGTGGCCTGCAGCATCGACAGGATGGCCAGCAGCATCAGGACGTTGACCGACAGCGCGATCGAGGAGATCACGCCGAACAGCATGTAGTACACGCACATGAACACCGAGATGGCGACGAAGCCCCAGACCACGCTGTGGATGCCGCGATCAATGTTGTCGGCGCCCAGGCTGGGGCCGATGGTGTATTCCTCGATGATCTCCATCGGCGCGGCCAGCGAGCCGGCGCGCAGCAGCAGCGAGGTGTCGTTGGCTTCCGCCGTGGTCATGCGGCCGGAGATCTGCACGCGGCCGCCGCCGATCTCGCTGCGGATCACGGGGGCCGTCACCACCTCGCCCTTGCCCTTTTCGAACAGGATGATGGCCATGCGCTTGCCCACGTTCTCGCGCGTGATGTCGCGGAAGATGCGCGAGCCCTTGGCGTCCAGCGTCAGGTTGACGGTGGGCTCCTGCGTCTGGCCGTCGAAGCCGGGCTGGGCGTCGGTCAGGTTCTCGCCGGTCAGGATGACCTGCTTCTTGACGATGACGGCCTGGCCGTTGCGGTCCAGGTACTTCTCGGCGCCGAAAGGCACGGGGCCGGAGCCCATCTCGGCGGAGCGCGCCTCGGTGCCTTCGTCGACCATGCGCACTTCCAGCGTCGCGGTGCGGCCCAGGATGTCCTTGGCCTTGGCCGTGTCCTGCACGCCGGGCAGTTGCACGACGATGCGGTCCACGCCCTGCTGCTGGATCACCGGCTCGGCCACGCCGAGTTCGTTGATCCGGTTGTGCAGCGTGGTGATGTTCTGCTTGAGCGCCTGGTCCTGCACCTTGCGCAGCGCCTCGGGCTTGATCGTGGCGCGCAGGCGGAAGCCCTGGCCGTCGGGCGAGCTGGTGGACTGCAGGTCGGGGAACTGGTCGGTGATCAGGTTGCGCGCGGCGGTGAGCGTGGCGTCGTCACGCACGCGGATGTCCACCGCCTGGCCATCGCGGCTGATGCCGCCGTGGCGGATGTTCTTGTCGCGCAGGCTCGTGCGCAGGTCGCCGGCCAGGGATTCGACCTTCTTGGTCAGCGCGGCCTGCATGTCCACCTGCAGCATGAAGTGCACGCCGCCGCGCAGGTCCAGGCCCAGGTACATGGGACGGGCGTGGATGGCGGTGAGCCAGTCCGGCGAACGGGACACCAGGTTCAGCGCGACGATGTAGGGCGGATCGCTCGCGTCGGGGATCAGGGCGCGCTGGATCGAGTCTTTGGCCTTGAGTTGCTCGTCGGGCGTGTCGAAGCGCGCGCGCACCGAATTGCCCTCGAAGACCACGCTGCTGGGATTCAGCCCGGCAGCCTTCAGCGCCTCTTCGACGCGCTGCTGCACCGCGCTGTCCACCTTGACGGTGGCCTTGGCCGACGACACCTGCACCGCAGGCGCCTCGCCGAAGAAATTGGGCAGGGTGTACAGGGCCCCCACCAGCAACACGATCACGATGATCGCGTACTTCCAGACCGGGTAACGGTTCATGATCGCGCTCTTCTCTCAGTTATCCATGGACCCAGGCCAGCAGACGCCGCGCAAGGGCCGCCCCGCAGCGCTGGCGTCGTCCCCCTTCCCATCGCGCAGCGATGAGAGAAGAGGGAAGCCGCGCAGCGGCTCAGGGGGTTGGCCTATTACTTCACCGTGCCCTTGGGCAGCACCTGCACCACGGCGCTGCGCTGGATCTGCACGACCACGCCAGCGGCGACCTCGATGTGCAGGAAGCCTTCGGACAGCTGGGTCACCTTGCCGATGATGCCGCCGGCCGTGGCCACTTCGTCGCCCTTGGCGATGGCTTCGATCATGGCGCGGTGTTCCTTCTGGCGCTTCATCTGGGGGCGGATCATGACGAAGTACAGCACCACGAACATCAGCACCAGCGGCAGCATGCTGGTGAGCGAGCCCATCAGGCCGGCGCCTTCTGCGGCAGCGGCGGGAGCGGTTTGGGCAAAGGCGGAAGAGATAAACACGGCAGGAGACTCCACTCAGGATTGGATGGTCGATTCGATTCGGGACCGCCCGCGGCACGGCGCACGGCCTGACGCAGGGGAACAGGGCATTGTATTCGGCGGCCCGCCCCCCGCCTCCAACCCCCGCAGCCGGCCGGGCTTTGCCCCGCAGGCCCGGGCTCCGCGGAGCGGGCCGCCGCCGATTTCTGCACCAAAACGGCCGCCAGCGCCCTACCAATAAGCGCAAGCAGCTATCAATAATGAAGCAAAAGCGGGGGCAGCCGGGGCAGGCTGCCACGCAGCGGCGGCGCTCAGGCCGTCTGGCGGATGGCCGGGGCGGGGCTGCGCCACTGGGCCATGAGCTGGTTCCACTGGGCACGGGCGGCCTTGAGCTGGCGCTCCTTCACGTGGCCGTAGCCGCGGATGCCTTCCGGGATGCGGGCGATGTCCACCGCCAGCGCCAGCTTCTCGGCCGTGAGGCCGCCCAGCAGCTCGTCGATGCAGGCGCGGTACTCGCCGATCAGCGCGCGCTCGGTGCGGCGCTCCTCGGTGCGGCCGAAGGGGTCGAGGGCGGTGCCGCGCAGACCCTTCAGCTTAGCCAGCACGCCGAAGGCCTGGCGCATCCACGGGCCGTAGCGCTTCTTGACCAGCTCGCCCTTCTCGTTGGTCTTGGCGAAGGCGGGCGGGGCCAGGTGGTGCACCACGCGGTAGTCGCCTTCGAACATGCCGTCGATCCTGGCGGCGAAGGCGGCGTCCGTGTGCAGGCGCGCCACTTCGTACTCGTCCTTGTACGCCATCAGCTTGAACAGGTAGCGTGCGACGGCTTCGGTCAGCTTGGTGGTGGTGCCGACGGTGTTTTCGGCCGCCCGCACCTTGTCCACGAAGGCCTGGTACTCGCCCGCATAAGCGGCGTTCTGGTAAGCGGTGAGGAACTCCACGCGCTTGGCGACCATCTCGGCCAGCGCCGGCTTCTTGACGAACTGGATCACCTGAGCGGCCTGGAACAGCGCCTTCACGGCGGCCAGGTCGTGCGCGCAGCGGCGGCCCCATTCGAAGGCAGCCTTGTTGTTGTCGATCTGCACGCCGTTGAGCTCCATGGCGCGCATCAGCGCGGCGTGGGACAGCGGCACGCGGCCCTGTTGCCAGGCGTAGCCCAGCATCAGCGGGTTGGTGTAGATGCTGTCGCCCAGCAGCTGCGTGGCCACTTCGCTCGCGTCGAAGGCGCCCACCAGCTCGCGGCCTACCGTGGCGCCGATGGCGGCGTCGCAGCCGTCGGCGGGGAACTGCCAGTTCGGGTTGTGCACGAAGGCCGCCGCCGGTGTGCCGTGGGTGTTCAGCGCCACGTAGGTGCGGCCCGGCTGCATCACGGCCAGCGTGTACTTGTTGGCGGCCACGATGGGGTCGCAGCCGATGATGAGGTCGGCCTTGGCCGTGTCCACCTTGGTGGTGTAGATGGCCTCGGGGCGGTTGGCGATCTGGATGTGGCTCCAGGTGGCGCCACCCTTCTGGGCCAGGCCGGCGGCGTCCTGCGTGATGACGCCCTTGCCTTCCAGATGCGCGGCCATGCCCAGCAGCGAACCGATGGTGATCACGCCCGTGCCGCCCACGCCGGCCACGACGATGCCCCAGGCCTGCTCGGCCACGGGCAGCGCGGGCTCAGGGATCGGCGGCAGCGCCGACAGGTCGCCCTTCTTTTCCTTCTTGGGTTTCTTGAGCTTGCCGCCCTCGACGGTGACGAAGCTCGGGCAGAAGCCCTTCACGCAGGAATAGTCCTTGTTGCAGGTGCTCTGGTTGATGCGGCGCTTGCGGCCGAACTCCGTCTCCACCGGCTCCACCGACAGGCAGTTGGACTGCACCGAGCAGTCGCCGCAGCCCTCGCACACCAGCTCGTTGATGACCACCGTCGTGTCGGGCGTGGCCAGCGTGCCGCGCTTGCGGCGGCGGCGCTTCTCGGTCGCGCAGGTCTGGTCGTAGATGATGGCCGTGCAGCCGGGGATCTCGCGCATTTCGCGCTGGATCCTGTCCAGCTCGTCGCGGTGATGCACCGTCACCCCGTCGGCCAGCGCCACGCCATCGTACTTCTGCGGCTCGTCGGTCACGATGACCAGTTGGACCACGCCCTCGGCCTTGAGGCTGGCCATGATCTGCAGCACCGAATGGCCTTCGGGCCGCTCGCCCACCTGCTGGCCGCCGGTCATCGCCACGGCGTCGTTGTAGAGCACCTTGTAGGTGATATTGGTGCCCGCCGCGATGCTCTGGCGGATCGCCAGCAGACCGCTGTGGAAGTAGGTGCCGTCACCCAGGTTGGCGAACACATGGTTCTCGGTGGTGAACGGCGCCTGGCCCACCCAGGTGACGCCCTCGCCACCCATCTGCGTGAAGGTGGACGTATTGCGGTCGGGCATCCAGTTGGCCATGTAGTGGCAGCCGATGCCGGCCACGGCGCGCGAGCCCTCGGGCACGCGGGTGCTGGTGTTGTGCGGGCAGCCGCTGCAGAACCACGGGGCGCGTTCGCCCGTGTCCACCTTCAGTTCGGCCATGCCTTGCTCACGCGCATCGATCACGGCCAGGCGCGCGTCCATGCGGGCCACGATGTCGGCGGGCACGCCCAGCTTCTTCAGGCGCCTGGCGATGGCGCGGGCGATGATGGCGGGCGTCAGGTCGGCCTTGGGGCGCAGCAGCCAGTTCTGGCTGGGGTTGGGCATGCTCCACTCGCCGCCCGAGTTGTCGCCGGGCACCTCGTCGAACTTGCCCAGCACGGCGGGGCGCACGTCGGAGCGCCAGTTGTACAGCTCTTCCTTCAGCTGGTATTCGATGACCTGGCGCTTCTCTTCGACCACCAGGATCTCCTGCAGCCCCTGGGCGAAGTCGCGCGTGATGGTCGCCTCCAGCGGCCACACCACGTTGACTTTGTGCAGGCGGATGCCGAGCTGGCGGCAGACCTCGTCCTCCAGCCCCAGATCGATCAGCGCCTGGCGCGTGTCGTTGAACGCCTTGCCGCTCGCGATGATGCCGAAGCGGTCGTTCGGGCCCTGGATGACGTTGTAGTTGAGCTTGTTGGCGCGGATGTACGCGAGCGCGGCGTACCACTTGTAGTCCATCAGGCGCGCCTCCTGCTCCAGCGGCGCATCGGGCCAGCGGATATGCAGGCCGCCGGGCGGCATGGCGAAGTCCCCGGGCATGACGATGTTCACGCGGTCCGGGTCCACCGAGATGCTGCTGGACGATTCCACCACCTCCTGGATGGTTTTCATGCCCGACCACACGCCCGAGAAGCGGCTCATGGCGAAGGCATGCAGCCCCATGTCCAGGATCTCCTGCACCGTGGATGGGAAGAACACCGGCAGGCCGCAGGCCTTGAAGATGTGGTCGCTCTGGTGCGGCGCGGTGCTGCTCTTGCTGATGTGGTCGTCGCCGGCGATGGCGATCACGCCGCCGTGCTGGGAGGTGCCCGCCATGTTGGCGTGCTTGAACACATCCGAGCAGCGGTCCACGCCCGGGCCCTTGCCGTACCAGATGCCGAAGACGCCGTCGAACTTCTTGGACTGCGGATACAGGTCGAGCTGCTGCGTGCCCCAGACGGCCGTGGCGCCCAGTTCCTCGTTCACGCCGGGCTGGAAGACGATGTGGTTGGCCGCCAGGTGCTTCTTGGCCGCCCACAGCGCCTGGTCGTAGCCGCCCAGCGGCGAGCCCCGGTAGCCGCTGATGAAGCCGGCCGTGTTCAGCCCGGCGATGGCATCGCGCTGGCGCTGCAGCATGGGCAGGCGCACCAGGGCCTGCACGCCGCTCATGAAGGCCCGCCCCCCGGGGAGCGAGTATTTGTCGTCCAGGGTGACGGTTTCTAGCGCGCGGCGGATGTGCTCAGGCAGCGGGGCGTTCATCGTTGTCTCTCCATCGTCGTGAGGGGGCCGCGGCCTCGTGGGCGCGGTGGGGCGGCTCGCCCGGTGGGGCGGATGCCTTTTCAGGCCAGTGTAGGGACGACGGGCGGATATGTCCTTTCTCATTCATGCCGTGTTTACCCTCGTTCCAGAAAGATCCTTTCTTGAAACAATCCAAAAATGGATACCTTGGACAAATACGACCTCGCCATCCTGGGCGAGCTGCAGGCCGACGCCCGGCTGACCAATGCCGAACTCGCCCAGCGCGTGGGCCTGTCGGCCGCGCCCTGCTGGCGCCGGGTGCGGGCGCTGGAGCAGGCCGGCTTCATCAAGGGCTACCGCGCCGAGATCGACCGGCACAAGATCGGGTTGGGCGTGCTGGCCTTCGTGCGGCTCGACGCCGACCGCAGCACGGGCGGGCTGACGCGCGAGATGGAGGCCGCCATCGCCCAGATCCCCGAGGTGGTGGCCTGCCACTACATCAGCGGCACCGGCACCTTCGAGCTGCAGGTGGTGGCGCGGGACCTGGACAGCTTCTCGCACTTCGCGCGCAACGTGCTGCTGAATCTGCCCAACGTGAAGGACATGCACACCAGCTTCTCGCTGGGCGAGGTCAAGGCCGGCGGCGCGCTGCCGCTGGCGCACCTGGAACGGGGCCGTTAGCGGCCGGGCGGCACGGCGGCGGGTCCCGTGCCGAATAACTCCTGATTTGATAGCTGCTTGCGCTTGGCAGATAAGCGCTGCAGGCCATTTTGGCTTGAAGCCTGCGGCGGGCATTCCCGAGCCGCCGTATCGGACGAACGCCGCGTGCAGGGCGTGACTGCGCAGTCTCCAGCAGAATCGACCGCACATGCCACCCCAGCCGCCCCACGACAGCCCCCTGCCCGCCTCGCCTCCTGCCGACAGCCCACCCGCGTTCTCCGCCGGTGCCCTGCCGCGCCCCCCCAACCCCGTGGCCGAACCCGGCGCCGCTCAGCCGGCTGCCCCGTCGGCGCCAGCGTCGGGCCCGGCCGATGGCGCAGCCGCC
>JAEWPH010000240.1 GCA_023460715.1 Pseudomonadota bacterium
ATCCGGGCCCGCGCCCGCGCCGCGCTCCAGCCGCACGCCGAGCGCGCCGCCGTCCGGCGTGTAGTTCAGGGCGTTGTGAAGCAGGTTGGTGACGATCTCACGCACCATCCAGGCCGGCCCGGTCCACAGGCAGGGGCCGGGGGCGTCCAGCTGGAAGTCCTGGTGCCGCGCCGCGAGCAGCGGCGACAGATCCACGGCCACGTCTTCCAGCAGCGCGCACAGGTCCACCGGGGCGATCTGGTCGGCCGGCACGCCGCCGCGCGCGCGGTTCCAGGTGAGCAGCTGCTGCACCACGCGGCCGGTGCGCTGCGTGGTGGCAGCCACCTGCTCCAGCGCTTCATGCGCCGGCACATCGCCGCGCAGGCCGGCATGCGCCTGCAGCTGCAGCACGGCCAGCGGCGTGCGCAGCTGGTGCGATGCATCGGCCACGAAGCGCTGCTGCAGCGCCTGCGCCCCGCCCGCGCGCTGCAGCAGTCCGTTGAAGGCGCCGACCACGGGCAGCAGCTCCTGCGGCGTCTGCGGCACCACGGCGATGGGCTCCAGGTCGCTGGCCGCGCGGCCTTCCAGCCGCCGGGCGAACTCCCGCAAAGGGCGCAGCGCCACCGTGGCCACGCACCACACCAGCACCAGCAGCGCCACCAGCAGCACGGCCTGGCGGGCCAGGGTCTGCCACAGGATGTCGCGGGCGATGTGGTCGCGGTAGGCCGAGGGCTCGCCCACCTGCACCACCACGTAGCGCATGCCCTCGTGCGTTTCCACCGGCTGCCACAGGGCGGCCATGCGCAGGGGTTCGCCCGCCAGCTGCGTGCCGTACAGCGCCAGCCGCGCGCCGTAGCGCGGGTGCACGGGCGCCAGGCCTTCGTACGGCGCCACGGCCCGCTCGCCCGCCAGGTAGTCGCCGTTGAGGTAGCTCACGCGGTAGACCATGCGGCTGCGCGTCACTTCGTCGTTGCGGCCCGCCACGTCGGCGCCGCCGTCGTACAGCTCCAGAGCGGCGTGGGGCAGCGTGATCTGCAGCTCGCCACCTTCCAGCCGGATCAGGTCTGCCAGGGCGTGGGCGGAGGTGACCAGCAGGCGGTCGAAGGCGCGCTGCGCGGTATCGAGCGCCGAGCGGTACGAGGCCCAGGCGTCGATCAGGATGAACAGCGCCAGCGGCAGGCTCAGCCACAGCAGCAGACGCTGGCGCACCGACCGCCCGCCGCGCCCTGCCGGGGCGCTGCCGCCGCTAGACGCCGCCATCGCCGGGGGCGGGCCCTGCGGCACGGGCCTCCTGCAGGAGGTAGCCCAGGCCGCGCAGCGTGGTGATCTGCACCCGCGTGTGCGCCAGCTTCTTGCGCAGGCGGTGCACCACCACCTCCACGGCATCGGGCTGCGTGGGCGGCTCGGAGCCGAAAGCCAGCGCGGTCAGCCGGGCCTTGGTGATGGCGCGGCCGGGCTGCTCCATCAGGCCGGCCAGCAGGGCACTCTCGCGCGGGGTGAGTTCCAGCGCCTCGGCGCCCCAGTAGAAGGCGCCGGCGCCGCGGTCCAGCCGCAGGTCGCCGCAGCGCGGCTCGTCCTGCACGCCGGCGCGGCGGGCCAGGGCGCGCAGGCGCGCTTCCAGCTCGTCGGGGTCGAAGGGCTTGGCCAGGTAGTCGTCGGCCCCGGCATTGAGCCCCGCCACCCGGTCGCCCACGGCGCCGCGCGCGGTGAGCACCAGCACCGGCAGCGTGAGGCCGCGCCCGCGCAGGCGCTGCAGCAGCTGCAGGCCGTCCATGCCGGGCAGGCCCAGGTCGAGCACCACCAGCTCGAACACATCCTGCTCCAGCCATTGCAGCGCCTCGGTGCCGTGGGTGCAATGCACTACATGGAAGCCGCGGCGCGTGAGCAGCCGGGTGAGCGCGCCGCTCAGGTCGAAGTCGTCCTCGACGACGAGCACCCTCATGGCCGCACTCCTTGCGGCAGGACAGACATAGGGTTACTCCGGGCGGTTTTGAAAGGCAATTGAAAGCTCTCTGAAGGCGTAGCGAAAGGATACCGCCCCGGGCGGTCGGCACGCTTCCTATAGTCGCCCCACTCTTTCCAGAACACCGACAAGGACCGTGAGATGAACCGCTCTTTCCGCATTCCCAGCCCCTCTCTCCCCTCTTCCCGCGCGCTGCGCGGCGCCTTCGCCGCAGCCGCCCTGCTGGGCGCGGCCGGCGCGGCCCAGGCACAGGACGCCGCCTGCCCCTACCGCGGCGACCTGGACGCCCAGTTCTGCGATGCCAACCGCGACCTGGTGGCCGACACGCCCACCGATCCCAAGCGCCTGAAGGACCCGAGCACGCTGGTGTTCGCCTTCACGCCGGTCGAAGACCCCGCCATCTACGAAAAGCTGTTCCGCCCCTTCATGGGCCACCTGTCGCAGTGCGTGGGCAAGAAGGTCGTCTTCTTCCCTGTGCAGTCCAATGCCGCGCAGATCGAGGCCATGCGCTCGGGCCGCCTGCACATCGCCGCGTTCTCGCCCGGCCCGGTGAACTTCGCCGTGAACCTGTCGGGCGCCGTGCCGTTCGCCATCCGTGGCAACGAGCAAGGTCCGGTGGGCATGCACCTGAAGATGATCGTGCGCAAGGAAAGCGCCTTCCAGAAGCTGGAAGACCTGAAGGGCAAGCGCATCGCGCACACCTCGCCCTCGTCCAACTCGGGCAACCTGGCGCCGCGCGCCCTGTTCCCCAAGATCGGCCTGACGCCCGACACCGACTACAAGGTGGTCTATTCCGGCAAGCACGACCAGTCCATCCTGGGCGTGAAGACCGGCGACTACGACGCCGCCCCCGTGGCCAGCGATGTGCTGCAGCACATGACGGACCGCGGCGTGGTCAAGGCCGACGACTTCCGCGTGCTCTACACCAGCGAGATGTTCCCCACGGACGCGTATGCCTATGCGTACAACCTGGAGCCCGCGCTGCAGACCAAGATCAAGCAGTGCTTCTACGACTACAAGGTGCCTGCGGACATGGCCAAGGGCCTGGGCGGCGACCGCTTCCTGCCCATCACCTACAAGAAGGACTGGGAGCTGGTGCGCACCGTGGCCGCATCGGCGGGCGAGCTGTTCACCCGCGAAGCCTTCGACAAGGCCGCCTCGGGCAAGAAGTAAACGCCCGCCACCCCCCACCGGGGGGGGGGGGGGGGGGGGGGGGGCGGCCCCCCCCCCCCCC
>JAEWPH010000241.1 GCA_023460715.1 Pseudomonadota bacterium
CTCAGGCTCAGGTGCTGCTGCAAGCCTAGCGCGATGGCATGTCTTTCGCTCGCGTCCAGTTGTTCGTAGGTCTTGGTGGTCATGGCTCAATCTGAAGAGTGTGTTGCACTCCGGATTTGAGGCCACCGAGCATTCTGGACAAAAAAGTATCTGAAATGCCCGCCAGGAAATCGCAGGTAGCTATGGTTTTTGAGGCGCCCTCAGATCACCTGCCGCAAGGGGATTGAATCCGTGTTCGTGCCCGCCTCCTGCACCAGCTGGCGCATCAGCGCATCCACGTCGCTGCCCCAGGCCAGCAGGCCCATCTGCCAGTCGCTCATCAGGCCGCTGTCCACGCTGGTGCGCAGGAACTGCTGCATGCCGTCGTAGTAGCCGTCCACGTTCAGCAGGCCCAGCGGCTTGTCGTGGTAGCCCAGCTGCCGCCAGGTCCATACCTCGAACAGTTCCTCGAACGTGCCGATACCGCCGGGCAGCGCGACGAAGGCATCGCTGCGCTCGGCCATCATGGCCTTGCGCTCGTGCATGCTGGTGACGATGTGCAGCTCGTCGCACAGCTGGTTGGCCAGCTCCTTGTCGACCAGCGCCTGCGGGATCACGCCCACCACGCGGCCGCCGGCCACGCGCGTGGCCTCGGCCACCGTGCCCATCAGCCCGCTGCGGCCACCTCCGTACACCAGCTGCCCGCCGCGCTCGCCGATCCAGTGGCCCACGGCCGTGGCCGCTTCCGCAAAACGCGGATTGCTGCCGGGGCGCGAGCCCAGATAGACGCAGATGGAGAACGTGGGATCAGACATGGGGGGCAAACCTCTGGTACAGCGCTGCGGCCCAGATGCCCAGGCACAGCAGCAGACTCAATAGAACGGCGGCGCTGCCCATGTCCTTGGCGCGCTTGGACAGGTCGTGCAGCTCGGGGCCGATGCGGTCGATGGCCGACTCAATGCTGGTGTTCAGCAACTCGGTGATCATCACGATCAGCACCGATCCCGCGAGCAGGGCCACCTCGACCCAGCTGCGGCCCAGCCACACGGCGGCAGGCAGCATCACCAGTGACAGGCAGGCCTCCAGGCGGAAGGCCTTCTCGCCCCAGCCGGCCCGCAGGCCCGCCAGGGAATAACCGGCGGCATGCCAGACGCGGTTCAGCCCGGTGCGGGCCTTGTGGGGATGGGGAGCAGGGGGCAGGGAAGACATGGGAGCAAAAAACGCAATCCGCCATTGTGGCGCAGCGTGCGCCACGGGCACGGCGGGTCAGGCCGGACGCCGACGGCGCGTGTCCGGCACCTGGAAGTGGATCAGCCGCGTGCCGGCCAGCGCATCGTGCAGGAACTGGCGCTGCGGGTGGAAGCGGCTCAGCAGCGCCCAGACGAGCACCCAGCCTGTCACGATGACCGTGGTTTCGCCGCCCGACAGCTGGAACGGCGCCACGACAGCGAGCGGCGGCAGCAGCCACAGCCAGCTCAGCACGTAGCGGGCCAGTGCCCGCTTCTGGCTGATGGCCCGGCCGTCCCGGCCCACCACGCGGATGTGCCAGGTCTTCATCGCCAGGGTCTGGCCCTGGGCCCAGAACCACACGAAGTAGATGCCGAACACCACGAACAGAAAGCCCTGCAGCGCGTGGCGGTTGTCCAGGGCATTGCGTGTCTGGCTCAGCGTGCCGAACAGGTAGCCCGCGATGAAGACCACGCCGAACAGCAGCAGGCCTTCGTACAGCCAGCAGGCCATGCGGCGCTTGAGGGAGGGCGTGGTGCCGTTGAGCGGGGAGCCCGACCCCAGGGCTGCGGCCCCTTCGGCGGTGGATGGAGACGGGCCGGAAGGGGAGGTGGCAGGCATGGACGGCAAACGGACGGCGCTACTGGGGCGGGTGCAGGGGGGCGTCGGCGTCATCGCCCGGCGACGCCTCCAGCGGAGGCAAGGGCGCGGGCACGGCCACCGGCACGGCGATGGGCGCCGTTTCTACCACAGCCGATGGCGGCGGGACCACCACGGGCAGCGCCTGTGTGACGTGGAAGTCGGCTACTGGCGGAATCTTGGGGAGGTTGGCCGGGCGCGGGGTGGCCACGGCGGCCTTGCTGGCGGCCGTCGTGGCCGCCGGCACCTTGGCCAGCTTCTTCGGGGAGACGGGGCGCAGCGCGGTCGCCGCACCGGCCGGTTTGGGCGCGGCCAGGGCCGCCACGGCGGCCAGGCGCTGCTTCTCTTCGGTGCTCAGTGCCTGGTAGGCCTCCCACTGGGCCTTGCGGCTGTCAGCCGGAAGGCGCGCCGCCGCCGCGTAGTTGAGCCGGGCCTGGCTGCGCTGCTGGGCGCTCAGGTTGGCCCAGTCGGTGATGCGGGCGACCATCTTGGTCTGCTCTTCCTCGGACAGGGAGCGGTAGCCTGCAGCCAGGTTGAGCCAGTGGCGCTTCTGGGCATCGCTGAGGAAGGCCCAGCGCTGCGCCAGCGGGTAGAGCACTTCCTTTTGCGCCGTGGTCAGCGTCACCCAGCCGGGGCCGTCTTCCTGGCGAGGCGGCTGCAGGGTCTCCACTTTGCGGCGGCTCTGCGGCGGTGTGGCCGTGTGGGTGTCGTCCAGCGCTTGCGCGGGCAGCGGCGTGCTGGGGGCGGTTCCGACCTGGTTGGCGACCAGCCAGCCTCCCGCTGCGAGCGCGCCCAGCAAGACCACTGCCAGCACGGCGGCTGGCAGGATGCGGGGAGCGTCGGGAGGCAATGTGTGCATGCAGCAGGGGGATGGGCGCTCAGCGGCTGGGGGTGGCGCCGGCCTTGATGTATTGCACGAAGCCGGGGTCGGTGTAGGCAGAAGGCGGCAGATCGTCGGTCAGCAGGGCGGTATCGACTTCAGCCACTTCTTCGGAATTGTCGGCCATGGACGTGCTGATGAACACCAGGCCTGCGACCAAAGCCAGCAATGGTACCGCCGACACGGCGGCCCGCCACCAGTTACCGCCCTCGCCGCCCCAGCCGCCACCGAGCATGGCCGCGCCGTCGGCCCCGATGAGCACACGGGCGGGCGCCGCCTGGCGCACCGGAGCCGCCACCGGCCGCTTGCGCTTGTCCATCGCCTGCACGCGTGCCGCCCGCAAGCGCTCGGAGATGTCGTACGGCAGGTCGGCACTGCCCTCCGTCAGGCGCGCGGTCACGCGGCGCGCGAAACGGTCGGCAGCGATTTCCAGGTCCAGTTCGGCCAGGGAGGGGTGGTGGTTCATAGTTCGATTCCTTTTGCCTTCAGTGCCTTGCTGAGGGTCTGGATGGCGCGAAAGCAGTGCGTTTTCACACTGCCTTCCGAGCAGCCCATGGCGGCGGCTGTCTCTGCAACATCCATTTCCTCCCAGTAACGCATCAGGAATGCCTCTCGTTGACGTGCCGGCAGCTCTTGAATTTCGGCTTCGATGTCTTGGAACACCTGCTTGCGGCGCACCAGATCTTCCGCGCTTTGGGCGGTTTCGCCGTTTTCAGGGCCCGAATAGGCCTCCAGCAGATCGAAATCGGCGCCATCCTCGCCCGGGCCCTCGAAATCGCTCAGGCTGGAGAAGAGGGCGTTGCGGGTTTTCTGGCGCCGGAACCAGTCGAGCGTGCAGTTGGAAAGAATCCGCTGGTACAGCATCGGCAACTCGCCCGGGGGCTTGTCGCCGTAGTGTTCGGCCAGCTTGAGCATGCTGTCCTGAACGATGTCCAAAGCCGCTTCCTCGTTGCGCACGTGGTAGAGCGAGCGCTTGTACGCACGCTTTTCAACGCTCTTGAGGAAGTCGGAAAGTTCTCGTTCGGTAGCCAAAGGCAGCAAGCCCGCGAGGGCGGTTGGAAGGCCCCAGTATGGCGACGTTCACCACGAGCCGGGTGGGGGATTATTGCATCCGGGCTTGTATTTTTCCGTCCACAGCGGCTGTAGGACAGGATGCAATGCCATAATCCGCCTTGCAATTCAAAAGGCAAACGGGTCCCGGTCCGGCGCAGCAATCATCTCGCCCATGTCCGCGGCCTCAAGTTCCGAGTCGGCTTCACAAGAGTTCGTACAAGGAGCACCCAAGGTTTTTCGTTAGAGAAATTCGCAAAGGTTGATCATGGAAATCTCCAAGGCCGAACTCGCATCGGCAGCGGCTGCCGCTCAAGGCAACGCGGGCACCCAGGACCTCATGGGCGCCGAAATCCTCATCAAATCCCTGCAGGCCGAGAACGTCCAGTACATCTGGGGCTATCCGGGCGGCGCCGTCCTCTATATCTACGACGCGCTGTACAAGCAGGACACGATTCACCATGTGCTGGTGCGCCACGAACAGGCGGCCGTGCATGCCGCCGACGGCTACGCCCGTGCGACCGGCGACGTGGGCGTGGCGCTGGTCACCTCCGGCCCCGGCCTGACCAATGCGGTCACCGGCATCGCCACGGCCTATATGGATTCGATCCCCATGGTGATCATCTCCGGCCAGGTGCCCACGCCCGCCATCGGGCTGGACGCGTTCCAGGAGTGCGACACCGTCGGCATCACCCGGCCCATCGTCAAGCACAACTTCCTGGTCAAGGATGCGCGAGACCTGGCTGTCACGCTGAAGAAGGCCTTCCACATCGCCCGCACCGGCCGTCCCGGCCCGGTGGTGGTGGACATCCCGAAGGATGTGTCCTTCAAGAAGGTGCCCTATCACGGCTATCCCGAGACCGTGGAGATGCGCTCCTACAACCCCGTGCGCAAGGGCCATGGCGGCCAGATCCGCAAGGCGCTGCAGCTGCTGCTCAACGCCAAGCGCCCCTATATCTATACCGGCGGCGGCGTGCTGCTGGGCAATGCCACCAACGAGCTGCGCACGCTGGTGGACATGCTGGGCTACCCCGTCACCAACACGCTGATGGGCCTGGGCGCCTATCCGGCCAGCGACCGCAAGTTCCTGGGCATGCTGGGTATGCACGGCACGATCGAGGCCAACAACGCCATGCAGAACTGCGACGTGCTGCTGGCGGTGGGCGCGCGCTTCGACGACCGCGTGATCGGCAACCCCAAGCATTTCGCGCAGAACGACCGCAAGATCATCCATGTGGACATCGATCCTTCGTCGATCTCCAAGCGGGTGAAGGTCGACATTCCGATCGTGGGCGACGTCAAGGACGTGCTGACCGAGCTGATCTCCATGATCCGCGAAACCACCACGCGCCCCGACGCCGGCGCCCTGGCCGCCTGGTGGGACCAGATCGAAGGCTGGCGCAGCCGGGACTGCCTGAAGTACGACCGAGGCAACCAGGACGTGATCAAGCCGCAGTTCGTGGTCGAGACGCTCTGGAACATGACCAAGGACGCCGACGCGTATGTGACGTCCGATGTGGGCCAGCACCAGATGTGGGCCGCGCAGTACTACCGTTTCGACGAGCCGCGCCGCTGGATCAACTCCGGTGGCCTGGGCACCATGGGTGTGGGCCTGCCCTATGCCATGGGCATCAAACTGGCCAAGCCGCAGGCCGAGGTGTTCTGCATCACGGGCGAGGGCTCGATCCAGATGAACATCCAGGAGCTGGCCACCTGCCGCCAGTACGAAACACCGGTCATCATCTGCGCGCTGAACAACCGCTACCTGGGCATGGTGCGCCAGTGGCAGGAGATCGAATACTCCGGCCGCTATAGCCACAGCTACATGGATTCGCTGCCCGACTTCGTGAAGCTGGCCGAGGCCTATGGCCACGTCGGCATGTTGATCGAGCGTCCCGAAGACGTGGAGCCCGCCCTGCGCGAGGCGCGCCGCCTCAAGGACCGCACCGTGTTCATCGACTTCCGCACCGACCCCACCGAGAACGTGTTCCCGATGGTGCAGGCGGGCAAGGGCATCACCGAAATGCTGCTGGGGTCGGAAGACCTCTGAGGTAAATCGGCCTGCGGCGCTTGTCCATCAAGCGTCGCTAGCTATCGAATAGATAGCATTCACTTTTGACGAATCTATTGTCTGCCAAGCCCGACGCTTACCGGCGCCGGGGGAGGGCAGCGAAAAGAGGAATCTGCACTTATGAAGCACATCATCGCTGTCCTGCTGGAGAACGAACCCGGCGCGCTGTCGCGCGTGGTCGGACTGTTCTCCGCGCGGGGCTACAACATCGAATCGCTGACCGTGGCGCCCACCGAGGATGCCTCCCTGTCGCGCATGACGATCCAGACCCATGGCTCGGAGGACGTGATCGAGCAGATCACCAAGCACCTGAACCGCCTCATCGAGGTGGTCAAGGTGGTCGACCTGACCGAGGGCGCCTACACCGAGCGCGAGCTCATGATGGTGAAGGTGCGCGCCGTCGGCAAGGAGCGCGAGGAAATGAAGCGCATGGCGGACATCTTTCGCGGCCGCATCATCGACGTGACGGAAAAGAGCTACACCGTCGAGTTGACGGGCGACCAGTCCAAGAACGACGCCTTCCTGCAGGCGATCGACCGCACCGCCATCCTGGAGACTGTGCGCACCGGTGCCAGCGGCATCGGCCGCGGCGAGCGCATCCTGCGTGTCTGATCTGCACGCCTACGCACCGCGCATTCCTCACCCGAATATCTCAATACCCACCCATCAACTGATTCAACCTGGAGCCAACATGAAAGTTTTCTACGACAAAGACACCGACCTCAGCCTGATCAAGGGCAAGACCGTGGCCATCATCGGCTACGGCTCGCAGGGCCATGCCCACGCACAGAACCTGAACGACAGCGGCGTGAAGGTGGTGGTCGGCCTGCGCAAGGGCGGTGCCTCGTGGGACAAGGTCGGCAAGGCCGGCCTGAACGTGCTGGAAGTCAACGACGCCGTGAAGGCCGCTGACGTGGTCATGATCCTGCTGCCCGATGAAGACATCGCAGCGGTCTACAAGAACAACGTCGAACCCAACATCAAGCAAGGCGCTTCGCTGGCCTTCGCCCACGGCTTCAACGTGCACTACAACCAGGTCGTGCCCCGCGCCGATCTGGACGTGTGGATGGTCGCCCCCAAGGCCCCCGGCCACACCGTGCGCAACACGTACACCCAAGGCGGCGGCGTGCCCCACTTGGTGGCTGTGCATCAGGACAAGTCCGGCAAGGCCCGTGACCTGGCCCTGAGCTACGCTGCAGCCAACGGCGGCGGCAAGGCCGGCATCATCGAGACCAACTTCAAGGAAGAAACCGAGACCGACCTGTTCGGCGAGCAAGCCGTGCTGTGCGGTGGTGCCGTCGAGCTGATCAAGATGGGTTACGAAACCCTGGTCGAAGCCGGTTACGCCCCTGAAATGGCCTACTTCGAGTGCCTGCACGAACTCAAGCTCATCGTGGACCTGATCTACGAAGGCGGCATCGCCAACATGAACTACTCGATCTCGAACAACGCCGAGTACGGCGAGTACGTGACGGGCCCCGAAGTGATCAACGCCCAGTCGCGCGAAGCCATGCGCAACGCCCTGAAGCGCATCCAGAACGGCGAATACGCCAAGATGTTCATCCAGGAAGGCCGCCTGAACTACCCGTCGATGACGGCCCGTCGCCGCAACACGGCCGACCACAGCATCGAAGTGGTGGGCAACAAGCTGCGCGCCATGATGCCCTGGATCGCCAAGAACAAGCTGGTCGACCAGACCCGCAACTGATCCGTTGTCGACAGCTGCCCGGCATTGCCGGGCTCCGAAAGGCCACCGAAAGGTGGCCTTTTTTGTTCGCCACGCGCAGGAAACGGCTGCGACGCGGCCTACACTGCGGGGCCTCGCAGCCGTGCGCAAGGTCGCGGCAGGGAGGTACTACGATTTTGATAGCTGCTTGCGCTTGATATACAAGCGCTGGAGAGTGATTTGATGCAGAAGAACAATGAGCACACCGGGGAGCCGGGGGTGATGGTGCGCAAACGGCGCAAGGGCATCTACATCCTGCCCAACCTGTTCACGCTGGCGGCCCTGTTCGGCGGCTTCTACGCGGTCGTGATGGCCATGGACGGCCGCTTCGACATGGCGGCGGTGGGCGTGTTCTGCGCCATGGTGCTCGACAGCCTGGACGGGCGCGTGGCACGCATGACCAACACGCAGAGCGCGTTCGGCGAGCAGATGGATTCGCTGTCCGACATGGTGTCCTTCGGCGCCGCGCCGGCGCTCATCGCCTATGAATGGTCGCTGCGCGGCCTGGGCCGCTGGGGCTGGATCGCCGCCTTCGTCTACTGCGCCTGCGCCGCATTGCGGCTGGCACGCTTCAACGTCAACACAGGCGTGGTGGACAAGCGCTATTTCCAGGGCCTGCCATCGCCCGCCGCGGCCGCGCTGGTGGCCGGTTTCATCTGGCTGATGACCGAGTTGGGTGTGCGGCCGGACGAGGACGGCTGGCTCAGCTGGGCGCAGGTGACGTGGATCATGTTCGCCTTCACGCTGTACGCCGGTCTCACCATGGTGACGAACGTGCCGTTCTACAGCTTCAAGGACATCCAGATGAAGAAGAGCGTGCCGTTCGCCGTGATCGTGCTGATCGCGCTGGGCATCGCCATCATCAACATCCACCCGCCGACCGTCCTGTTCAGCATCTTTGTGCTGTACGGCCTGTCGGGCTACGCCGTGTACGCATGGCGCAAGGCCAAGGGCCAGCACAGCAGCGTCATCAGCATGTCCACCGACGAGCCGGACGAGCGCGGCCTGCACAAGTGAGCCATGCGGCATGGGCGCAGGGTCCGTGTGCTACATTGCACGCCATGAACACGCCCTCGCTCGCGCTACTGCTAACCCCTTGCGGGCTGAGACGGTAGCGCACGCGCAGAAGCTGTTTCACAAAGGCCCGCATGCACCCGCAGCGGGCCTTTTGGTTTGTGCGCCAGATTTCCCGCGTTGCGGACCATCCCACAGTCCAGGAGAACATCGATGACCGACAAGCTGATCATTTTCGACACCACTTTGCGCGATGGGGAACAGTCGCCCGGCGCGTCGATGACCAAGGACGAAAAGCTGCGCATCGCGCGCCAGCTCGAGCGCCTGAAGGTGGATGTGATCGAGGCGGGCTTCGCTGCCAGCTCCAACGGGGATTTCGAGGCGGTGCAGTCCATTGCGCAGGCCATCAAGGATTCGACGATCTGCTCGCTGTCGCGAGCCAACGATCGCGACATCGCGCGTGCGGCGGAGGCGCTCAAGGGCGCCAACAGCGCGCGCATCCACACTTTCATCGCCACCAGTCCGCTCCACATGGAGAAGAAGCTGCGCATGACGCCGGACCAGGTGCTGGAGCAGGCCAAGCAGTCGGTGCGCTTCGCGCGCAACCTGGTGGGCGACATCGAATTCAGTCCGGAAGACGGCTACCGCAGCGATGTGGACTTTCTCTGCCGCGTGCTGGAGGCCGTGATCGCCGAGGGCGCTACCACCATCAACGTGCCCGACACCGTGGGCTACGCGATTCCCGAGCTGTACGGCCACTTCATCAAGACGCTGCGCGAGCGCATTCCCAACTCCGACAAGGCCATCTGGTCGGTGCACTGCCACAACGACCTGGGCATGGCCGTGGCCAACTCCCTCGCCGGCGTGAAGATCGGTGGAGCGCGCCAGGTCGAATGCACCATCAACGGTCTGGGTGAGCGTGCCGGCAACTGCTCGCTCGAAGAAGTCGTGATGGCGGTGAAGACCCGCAAGGACTACTTCAACCTCGACCTGAACATCGACGCGCAGCACATCGTGGCGGCGAGCCGGATGGTCAGCCAGACCACCGGCTTCGTGGTGCAGCCCAACAAGGCCGTGGTGGGGGCCAATGCCTTCGCGCATGCCAGCGGCATCCACCAGGACGGGGTGCTGAAGGCCCGCGATACCTATGAGATCATGCGCGCCGAGGATGTGGGCTGGACGGCCAACAAGATCGTGCTGGGCAAGCTCAGCGGGCGCAATGCGTTCAAGCAGCGCCTGCAGGAGCTGGGGGTCCAGTTGGACAGCGAAGGCGAGATCAACGCAGCCTTTGCGAAGTTCAAGGAGCTGGCAGACCGCAAGAGCGAGATCTTTGACGAAGATATCCTTGCGCTGGTGAGTGACGAAAGCGTGACGACCGAAAAGGAGCAATACGGTTTCGTTTCACTGGCCCAGCACAGCGAGACGGGTGAACGGCCCCAGGCACGGATCGTGTTTACGGTGGCCGGCAAGGAAGTGCAGAGCAGTTCGGACGGCAACGGTCCGGTGGATGCATCGATGAAAGCCATCGAGTCGCATGTGAAGAGCGGCGCTGAAATGGTGCTGTATTCGGTGAATGCCATCAGCGGCTCGACCGAAAGCCAGGGGGAGGTCACCGTGCGGCTGCAGAGCAGCGGACGGGTCGTGAACGGCGTGGGCGCCGACCCGGATATCGTGGTCGCGTCAGCCAAAGCGTACCTTAGCGCGTTGAACAAGTTACAAAGTAAAGCCGACCGTGTCGCAGCACAAGGTTGATCTGCGAATTTATAATTCACTCACTTTCTAGAAGAGTCGCGCAAGATATTGATCTTGCGCGACTTTTTTTGATTCAGTACACTGCCACACACTTTTTGCTGCCTGGAGCATTCAGATGCAACGCCGACCCCGCATCGCCACCCGTTTCTTCCACGCGCTGGCTTTCGCCACCTTGTCCTGTGCGCTGATCGCGCCCGGGGTGCATGCGGGGGAGCGCAAAAAGGCACCGGCGAAGAAGGAAGTGGTCGCCAAGAAGTCCGTGGTCCGCAAGGCAGCGGTGGTGGACCGCAAGGCCGTCACCCGCGTAAAGGCCACGCGCGTCATGGCCAAGAGCGCCAAGGCGCCTGCCCGCGTGGCGGCTGTGGTGCCCGAACGCCTCTCCTTCGGCCAGATCGCCGGCCTGCACCAAGTGGTCGATCCGCTGGACCTGAAATCGAGCGTGGCCCTGGTGATGGACCAGGATACGCATGAGGTGCTGCTGAGCAAGAACGACCACGCTGTCCTGCCCATCGCCTCGATCACCAAGCTGATGACCGGCCTGCTCATTTCGCAGGCCCGCCTGCCGATGGACGAAGCCATCACCATCACGCAGGACGATGTGGATACCGAGAAGTTCAGCAGCTCTCGGCTGGCCGTGGGCACAACGCTCACGCGCGGCGAACTTCTGCACCTGGCCCTGATGGCCAGCGAGAACCGGGCTGCCCACGCCCTGGGCCGCACCTTCCCCGGCGGCATGGACGTCTTCGTGGCGCAGATGAACGCCAAGGCCCGGCTGCTCGGCATGACCGAAACCCGTTACGTGGAGCCAACCGGCCTGTCGAGCCGCAACCAGTCCAGCGCGCGCGACCTGGCCACGCTGGTGAACATCGCCCATGGCGATCCGCTGCTGCGCGAACTGACCACCTCGCCCAGCTATGAAGTGGCCGTGGGCCGCCGCTCAGTGCAGTTCAACAACACCAACCGCCTGGTGAAGAGCCCCGCCTGGGATATCGGCCTGCAGAAAACGGGTTACATCTCCGAGGCGGGCCGCTGCCTGGTCATGCAGGCGCAGGTATCGGGCCGCAAGCTCATCATGGTGTTCCTGGATTCGGCCGGCAAATTCAGCCGCCTGGGTGATGCCGAGCGCGTCCGCAACTGGGTGGAGAAGACGCCCTCCATCGGCAGTGCGCCCACACTGCACGCCGGCACCGACGTCAAGGGCTGAACCGCCCCGAGGTCTGTGCGCTGGGTGCGCACCGTACCAGTGAAAACGGCCTCCTCGGAGGCCGTTTTGCATGGCGGCTTCGCGCCGGCCGTGCGCTTCAGTTGAGAGGGCCGGTCAGCGATGTGCGGTGCCCCTGCGTGTACCCCAGCGCTTCGGAAATCTCGTTGGCCGTGGCCTGCAGCTTGGGGAGCCAGCCTTCGTCCAGCCGATCGGCCGGTGCGGAAATCGACAGGCCGGCCACCAACTGGCCCTGGTCGTCGTAGACACCCGCAGCCATGCAGCGCACCCCCAGCTCCAGTTCCTCGTTGTCCCGGGCGATGCCGTATTGCCGTGCCTTGCCCAGTTCCCGCTCCAGCAGCGGCAGCTGGGTGATGCTGTTGCGCGTGTGGCCGGACAAGCCCGTGCGCGTGGCATAGGCCCGCACGCGCTGCGGGTCGTCCGCCGCCAGGAACAGCTTGCCCGTCGAGGTAAGGTGCAGCGGGGCCCGGCCGCCGATGGCGCGGACCACCTGCATGCCCGAGCGTTCGCTGTAGGCCCGCTCCACGTAGACGATCTCGTCACCCTGGCGCATGCTCAGGTTGACGGGCTGCTGGATCAGCTTGTGCAGTTGCCGCATGGGCAGCAGTGCGGCGTCACGTACGCTCAGGCGCGCCTTGACCAGATTGCCCAGTTCGAGCAGGCGCATGCCCAGCCGGTAGCTACCGGACTCCGGACGGTCGACGAAGCGGCCGATGGTCAGGTCGTTGAGGATGCGGTGCGCAGTCGAGGGATGCAGGCCCGTGCGTTCGCTGATCTCCTTGAGCGAGATGGCGTCCTCGCGCGAGGCCAACACATCGATGAGCGTGAACATGCGCTCCAGCACCTGCACGCTGGGCTTGGAAGGGACATCGGACTGGTGTTTCTTCATGGCGACCCGTTGGCTTGGCAAAGTGCGGCCATTTTACTTGGTGAAATCCGGGCGCGCTGAGTGCAAGCGCGCCGGCACTCAGCGGAGCGCCGTGCCGGGCGTCCACTCACCGTTGAGACGGACCTCGTGTGGACCGAAGCGCGACTTGTAGTTCATCTTGGGACTGTCTTCGATCCAGTAGCCCAGGTACACGTATGGCAGGCCCAAGTTGCGCGCCTGCTGGATCTGCCACTGGATGTTGAAGGTGCCGTAGCTTGCGGTCGGCTCGGGCTCGTAGAACGTATAGACGGCGGAGAGACCGTCTTCCAGCACGTCGAGGATGGACACCATCTTGAGCGCGCCCAGCGTGCCGTCGTCCGTGCGCTCCCGGAATTCGACCAGCCGGGAGTTGACCCGGCTTTGCAGCAGGAACTGGGTGTACTGGTCGATGCTGTCGTGGTCCATGCCCCCGCCCGAGTGGCGCGAGTTCTGGTAGCGCAGGTACAGCTGGTAATGCTCGGGCACATAGCCCAGCCGCAGCACCCGCGCCTCCAGGTGCGCATGGCGCGCCCACGCCCGGCGCTGGCTGCGGTCCGGCCGGAAGGTCCCGGCCAGCACCCGCAGCGGGGTGCAGGCCTGGCAGCCGTCGCAGTACGGCCGGTAGGTGAACATGCCGCTGCGCCGGAAGCCCCGGGCGACCAGGTCCGAATAGACGCTGTTCTGGATGAGGTGGCTCGGGGTGGCGACCTGCGAGCGCGCCTGCTTGCCCGGCAGGTAGCTGCAGGGGTAGGGTGCAGTCGCATAGAACTGCAGCGTTTGCAGGGGGAGGTCGTTGAGTTGCGTCACACCGCAGGCACCGGGGAGGACAGAAGCGCGTTCCAGTATACGGGGTCGAATTTCCAGGGGACGGGCGGCGATTTCTGGGCCTGCGCGATGTGTTGCAGAAAGGCTTCGCGCGGAATCTCCCGTGCGCCCAGCGATGCCAGGTGGCGGGTGTTCTGCTGGCAGTCGATGAGTTCGACGCCTTCATGGCGGCACATTCCCACCAGGGCCGCCAGCGCGATCTTGGAAGCATCGGTGGCATGGGCGAACATGGATTCGCCGAACACCGCCCGGCCGATGCCGATGCAGTACAGGCCGCCCACCAACTGCCCGGCCTTCCAGGTTTCCACGCTGTGGGCGTAGCCGTGGGCATGCAACTCCTCGTAAGCCTGCACCATGGCGGGCACGATCCACGTGCCCGACTGGCCCGCCCGGGCCGTGGCCGAGCAGGCATGGATCACAGCGCTGAAGTCGCTGTCGATACGGATCTCGCAGTCTGCCGCGGTGCGGAAGTGCTGCAGCGTGCGCCGCAGCGACCGGTGCAGTTTGAACTCTGCCACGTGCAGCACCATGCGGGGGGCCGTGCTCCACCACAGCACCGGCTGCCCTTCGCTGAACCAGGGGAAGATGCCCTGCGCGTAGGCGTCGCGCAGATGGCGCGCGTCCAGCACGCCGCCCGCGGCGAGTAGCCCGGGGGCCGGCGTGTCGTCGCCCCAGGCGAGCGCTGGCGGCGGAAAGGGGTCGTCCGGTTCGAGCCAGGGCAGGGCAGCGGTGCTCATGGGCGATGCGATCGGGAGAGGTCTGCGTCAGAGCACCGGCGTGGGGCCGCCCTGCGCCGCATACAGGCCTAGGCGCACCATGGTGCGATGGTCCGGTTCGACGGCAACGGCCGAGCGCGCCAGCGCGGCCTGGATGCGCGGCCGGCCCTGGGCCGTCTGGTACAGGCCGGGTTGGGCGCGTTGTTCTCCACGGGCGTCCAGCAGGCTGGCCACCAGCGGGAAGTTGGCCTTCTCGCTGCGGCGCAGTACGACGGCCGTTTCGCCGTTGTCCAGCCGCACGAAGGTGCCGGGCGGGCACAGGCCGACGGTACGCACCAGCGCAAAGCCCACTTCGTCCTGGGCGTCCACATCCTGACCGACGATGGCGCGCACCGAGTCGGTCACGCTGCGGCCGGCGCGGGATTTGCGCGGGCTGATCATGGCGGCGTAGCGATCGATGGTGCCGAGGATCCGTCCCAGCCGCTCCGGTGGGTCCAGCCGTACCAGTGGCTCGCTCTCGGCCTGCCGTTGGTGGTGGCGGGCGACCACGTCCAGCCACAGGTCGTCCGCGATGCCCAATTCCTCCAGCAATTCCTGGCTGTACTGCGGGTGCGTGTCGATGGTTTCCTGCTGCGCCGCGCTGGGGCGTTCGCGCTGGTGGGCCAGTTCGTCCTGAAGAGCCGTCATGCCGATGTTCATGGTGAACGCCGCACGTACCAGCGACACCCGTTCGTGAGGGGGCAGATGCAGTTCCTGTGCAAGGATGTGGCACAGCGTGCCGCAGACCAGCGCGTGGGCAGCGCTGTACCCGACGGTCGAGGTCGAGGCGAGCTGGAACATGAGATACAGCGCTGCGTCGATGTCATGCGCCACCAGATCCTGCAGCCACTGATCGCACTGGCGCACCTTGGCGCCGAAATCCTGGACGTGCTGCGGCCTGGCCAGCAGAACGGACAGTGTCGACTCCAGATCCGACCAGAGCCCGAGCAGATCCTCGTAGTCGCTGTCCGTGCGCTCGGTGGACGGAAGCAGGGCGGCCAGGGTGGATCGCATGGCTAGCGGCGCCTCTCCAGCACCATCTCGCTGCGCGAACGGGTCATCTGGAATTCGGCGAGCATGCTGTTGCCCAGCAGAACGAAGGGCATGGCCTGGGGCGTGACCACCGCGTCGACCCCATACACATCGACGTCGCCGATGCGCACGGTGTCGAGCTTGATGCGCCAACCCTGCACCTGACCGTTGGCCGTACTGAGCAACACCGGCTGGCCGCTGCGAAAGGCCAGGCCCAAGCGCTCGGCATCGGGCTGGCCGATGGCCACCAGGCTGGCGCCGGTATCCACCATGTACTGCATGAAGCGACCGTTGATCGCGCCGCCGCCGCCGAAATGGCCCGTGCTGTCGGCGCGCAGAACGACGCGCTGGCCGGCAGTGCTGGAGCGGACACTGACCGGTGCCTCGCCCATCAGCAGCCTGCGCCGTTGGCCGGCTACCTCGACCGTGGCGTCCTCCCGGCCTACCGCGACCACGGTGACGCCCTGGTGGCTTTCGCCTGCCGCCAGCGCGCGCGGTGCCGAACCATCGACCACCAGCAGGGCCTTGCTGCCCAGAATGCCGCTGAGCGCCACGGCCTGCGCCAGCGCCGCCCCCGGGCCGGCCAGCGCGGCCACACCCAGCGCAGCGGCGACGATCCACTGGAGGGGCGAGCGGGCGGTCATGCCGGTGGCGGGCCGGGCGGGAGGGGGCAAGCGAGATCAGTCGCGGAAGTTGTCGAACGACAGCGGAATGTCGTTCACTTCCTTGCGCAGCAGGGCCATGGCGGCCTGCAGATCGTCGCGCTTGGCGCCGGTGACGCGCACCTTCTCTTCCTGGATGGCGGCCTGCACCTTGAGCTTGCTTTCCTTGATCAGCTTCTGGATCTTCTTGGCCAGCTCGCTCTCGATGCCGTTGCGCACCTTCAGCACCTGCTTGACCTTGTCGCCGCCGATCTTCTGCACATCGCCGATGTCCAGGAAGCGCACATCCACTTCCTGCTTGGTCAGCTTGTTGCGCAGCACGTCCTGGATCTGCTCGAGCTGGAACTCGGCATCACCGATCAGGGTGATCTCCTTGTCCTTGATCTCGATGGCGGCGGCGGTGCCCTTGAAATCGAAGCGCGTGCCGATTTCCTTGGCGGTGTTTTCTACGGAGTTCTTGACCTTGACCAGGTTGGCTTCGCAGACGGTATCAAAAGAAGGCATGGCATCACTCTCGGAAACTAGGGAGGAACCCGACCCGGGAACAGGGCGGGTGCGACAATTCGGGTGATGTTAGTCGAGAAAAACGCCCCCCTCCAGCACTGCAATACCTTCGGCATCGTCGCCCGTGCCCAGACGCTGGTGCGCGCACGTTCGGTGCAGGACGTCGAGGCGCTGGTGGCTGACGCCGACCTGGGCCGCCAGCCCGTGTTCGTGCTGGGCGGCGGCAGCAACATCGTCATCACCGGCGACGTGAAGCCCGTGGTGCTCAAGATGGAGATCAAGGGCTTGCGCCTGGTGAGCGAGACCGACCGCCACTGGATCGTCGAGGCCGGCGCCGGCGAGGTCTGGCACGACGCCGTGGCCTGGACGCTGGCCCAGGGCTACCCTGGCCTGGAGAACCTCGCGCTGATCCCCGGCACCGTGGGTGCGGCGCCGGTGCAGAACATCGGGGCCTATGGGGTCGAACTGCAGGACCGTTTCGACTCGCTCGACGCCATCGATCTGGCGACGGGCCAGGCGTTCTCCCTCGATGCCGCGCAGTGCGCTTTCGGCTACCGCGACTCGGTGTTCAAGCATGCGCCGCAGGCCGTGGGCGAAGGCGGCCTGCCGCGGGGCATGGGGCTGGCCGGCCGGGCAGTGATCACGCACGTGCGGTTCCGTTTACCCAAGGCCTGGAAGCCCGAGCTGGGCTACCTCGACCTGGAGCGCAAGCGCGCGGAGGCCGGTGTCGACCAGCCCACGGCGCAGCAGGTCTTTGACTGGGTGTGCGAGGTGCGCCGCGCCAAGCTGCCCGACCCGGCCGTGGTCGGCAACGCCGGCAGCTTCTTCAAGAACCCCACGGTGACGCCGGACCAGTGCGCCGACATCATCGCGCGCGAGCCGAAGATCGTGCACTACCCCATGCCCGACGGTTCGATCAAGCTGGCCGCCGGCTGGCTCATCGACGCCTGCGGCTGGAAGGGCAAGAGCGTGGGCAAGGCCGGCGTCTACGAAAAGCAGGCGCTGGTGCTGGTCAACCGCGGCCAGGGCGCCGACAGCGTGACCGGCGGTGAGGTGATGACCCTGGCCAAGGCCATCCAGACCAGCGTGTACGAGCGCTTCGGCATCCGGCTGGAGCCCGAGCCAGTAGTTGTTTGAATGCTCCTTGATTGATAGCTGTAAGTGCTTTCTGTATAAGCGCTAAAGGCCACTTTCGTTCAAATATTCAACGCCCGTACCCGTCGAGTGGCCGCGGAGCAGGCCATGCCAGCAGACGCCGTGGAACGGGCTTCGCCCGGCCACTGGCGTCGTCCCCCTTCCCATCGCGCAGCGATGAGAGAAGGGGCTGAAGGCCGCGGCTCCAGGCCTGCCTGCGCAGGCTTGGACGTGCCGGAAGGGCTATCGTCTCTGGCGGTTGCTCGGAGGCGCGCAGCGCCTCAGGGGGATGCCCCTCGGTCCTTTCGCGTAAAATGCGCGCCTTTCGTCAATCCATGGGTTCCCTCGCCCCCATGACGGACGTTCTGCCCCGCAGAGCGCTCCACCCCAAAAAGGACTGCCATGACCTCCGTTCAGGCGCCGCCGTCGCGCGTGCCGCTGTATCTCTCCCTCCTGGTGGCGTTCCACATCGCCATCGTCATCGCCAGCAACTACCTGGTGCAACTGCCGATCACGCTGTTCGGCTTCCACAGCACCTGGGGCGCGTTCAGTTTCCCGTTCATCTTCCTGGCGACCGACCTCACGGTGCGGCTGATCGGCAAGTCGCCCGCGCGGCGCGTGATCACTCGGGCCATGCTGCCCGCGCTGGTGGTGTCGTATGTCGTGGGCGTGCTGTTCCATGAGGGGCGCTTCAATGGCTGGGGCGCATTGGGTGACTTCAACAGCTTCGTGTTCCGCATTGCTTTCGCCAGCTTTGCGGCCTATGTGCTGGGGCAGCTGCTCGACATCCAGGTGTTCGACCGCATCCGCCAGCAAAGCCGCGCGTGGTGGCTGGCGCCGACGGCGGCTGCGATCGTTGGACAGGCGCTGGACACGGTGGCCTTTTTCGGCATCGCCTTCTGGCGCAGCTCGGATGCCTTCATGGCCACGCACTGGGGCGAGATCGCCGTGGTGGACTACGTTATCAAGCTGGTCGTGAGCCTGCTGTTCTTCGTGCCGGCCTATGGTGTGGCGCTGGCGGCGATTGCCCGGACCATGCGCCGCTTGCCGGAGCCGGAGCCGGCAGCCGCCTGATCCGGCGAACTGGCCTCCAAAGAAAACCGCCCGATCGCAAGACAGGGCGGTTTCTTTTTTGATAGCTGCCAGCGCTTGTGTACCAAGCGCTGGAGGCTGATTGGATGTTTACTTTTTGGCGCTGCCGTCGTCCAGTTGTGCCAGCGCCGCATTGCCACCCAGCGACAGCAGGCCGCTGTTGGCATACACGCCCAGCTTGGCGCGCGTGTCCACGATGTCCAGGTTGCGCATGGTCAGCTGGCCGATGCGGTCCAGCGGCGAGAACGGCGCGTCTTCCACCTTCTCCATCGACAGGCGCTCGGGCGCGTACGTCAGGTTGGCGCTTTCCGTATTCAGGATGGAATAGTCGTTGCCGCGGCGCAGCTCCAGCGTCACCGTGCCGGTGATGGCGCGCGCCACCCAACGCTGGGCGGTTTCGCGCAGCATGATGGCCTGGGGGTCGAACCAGCGGCCCTGGTACAGCAGGCGGCCCAGCTTCAGGCCGTTCATGCGGTACTGCTCGATGGTGTCTTCGTTGTGGATGCCGCTCACCAGGCGCTCGTAGGCGATGTGCAGCAGCGCCAGGCCGGGGGCTTCGTAGATGCCGCGGCTCTTGGCTTCGATGATGCGGTTCTCGATCTGGTCGCACATGCCCAGGCCATGGCGGCCGCCGATGCGGTTGGCTTCCAGGAACAGTTCCACCGGGTCGCTGCACTCGACGCCGTTCAAAGCCACAGGCTGGCCTTCTTCGAAGCGCACCGAGACTTCCTCGGCCTTGACGACCACGTCGTCCTTCCAGAACGCGACGCCCATGATGGGGTTCACGATGCGGATGCCGCTGTTCAGGAACTCCAGGTCCTTGGCCTCGTGCGTGGCGCCCAGCATGTTGGAGTCGGTGGAATACGCCTTCTCGGCGCTCATCTTGTAGCCGAAGCCTTCCTTCGTCATGAAGGCCGACATCTCGGCGCGGCCGCCCAGCTCGTCGATGAACAGCTGGTCGAGCCAGGGCTTGTAGATCTTCAGCGACGGGTTGGTCAGCAGGCCGTAGCGGTAAAAGCGCTCGATGTCGTTGCCCTTGAAGGTCGAGCCGTCGCCCCAGATGTGGACGTCGTCTTCCTTCATGGCGGCCACAAGCATCGTGCCGGTCACGGCGCGGCCCAGGGGCGTGGTGTTGAAGTAGGTGGCGCCGGCGGTGCGCACGTGGAAGGCGCCGGCCTGCAGCGCGGCGATGCCTTCGTGGGCGAGCTGCGTGCGGCAGTCGATCAGGCGGGCCTTCTCTGCACCGTACTCCATCGCCTTGCGCGGGATGGCGTCGTAGTCGGGCTCGTCGGGCTGGCCCAGGTTGGCCGTGTAGGCGTAGGGCAGGGCGCCCTTGTTCTTCATCCAGCGCAGAGCGGCGCTGGTGTCCAGGCCGCCGGAAAAGGCGATACCGACCTTCTGGCCGGCGGGGAGGTTCTGGAGGATGGTTGCCATGGAATGCTTTTCAAAAATGATAGCTGCTAGCGCTTGCTGCATAAGCGCTGCAGGCCAAAAATGCTCTGAATATCAGCCGTAGTGGCAGATGTAGTGGTAGGCCTCGGTCACGCGGATGTCGAACTTGGAGTTAGCCGGCACGCTGAACTTGTCGCCAGCAGCGGACTTCACCCAGGTGTCGGAGCCTGCGAGCTTGTATTCGCAGGAGCCGCCCACGCATTCCATGATTTCCGGCGCGCCCGTGCCGAAGGTCAGCGTGGCAGGCAGCACCACGCCCACCGACTTCTTCGTGCCGTCGGGGAAGGTGATGCCGTGGCTCACGCACTTGCCGTCGAAGTACACGTTGGCCTGGGTGGTGACGGTCACGCCGTCGATCTTTTCGGTGGTCATGGATGCGGGCAAGGTTGGGAGGACGAAGGAAACCGAAGATTCTAGTGGCGCAGCGGTCACGCAGCCCGGCAGCGCCGCCTTGCGCCCTGCTGGCAGGCATGAAAAAAGGAGCCAGAAGGCTCCTTTGCATGGTGCGGCGCTCAGCGCCAGTACGGATCGTGCCGCGGCGGGTAGTAGGGGCGGCCGTAGCCGTTGCGGTACTCGATGACGGCGCTCACGGGCGGCGTCACATACGCTGCGGGACCGGGAAGGGTGGACACGACCCCTTGCTGCGGGTATTGGTCGTAGCTGACCATGCCCGGGACGGCGGGCTGCACGTTCAGCGGGATCCATTGCCCCGGATCGTGCTGGGTGCGGGTCGTGTACTGGCGGCCGGCGTACTCGTAGGTGACGTCGTAGCCCATGGCGCGGTTCTCGTAGTAGGTCTGGGTCGAGCAACGCTGCACATTCTGGTAGCCCGGTCGGCCCCCTTCGATGTTGTTGCCCAGCACGGCGCCGCCGATCACGCCCAGCACGGTGGCTGCCGCACGTCCGCTGCCGCCGCCGATGGCATTGCCGGCGGCACCACCGGCCACCGCGCCCAGCAGGGCGCCAGCACCGGAGGGGCGGGAGTCGCTGTAGATGGTTTCGTTGCCGCAGACCTGCTGGGGCACGGCCACCTGCTGCGTGATGGGCGTGACGGAAAGAACGCGCCCCTGCTCTTGCGCGGCAGCGACCGCCGCAACGCTGGCCAGGGCGGTCAGGACGATGATCTTTTTCATGATGGAGAAACTCCTTTCGGTCGGTATACAACGCACGACATGGCCCGAAGGTTGCGCCGCAGACCCTGCGGTTCGATGTCTGGCGGCGTAAAGGTGCGTAAAGTTGCCTGCAAGGCCGCTACAAACGCCTGTCGCGTTCTCAGCCTTTGGAGAGATTCTGCGCCGCTTCGTTCCATGCCGCCGCGTCGAAGCCGACGGTGATCGGAGCTGTGGGGCCCTCACCCCACTCGACCACAGGGCGCTTGATGGCCGAGGGCTGCTCCTGCAGGAGCTCACCGGCCGAGGCTGCGTCTACCACGCCGGCTTGAATGGCGGGGTCGAGCTTGCGCCAGGTCGTGCCCTGCCGGTTGAGCAGCCTGTCCCAGCCGACGGCGTTCTGCCATGCGGAAAGGCGCTCGCTGGGCACGCCCTGCTTTTTGAAGTCGTGGAAGCGGTAATCGATGCCCTGCGCCGTCAGCCAGGCGCGGGCCTTCTTCACCGTGTCGCAGTTGGGAATGCCGTAGAGCGTGATGGGGGCGTTCTGTGGTGTCATGCCGGGATCATCGCGCACCCGCGATGGTCGCGGCAATCGAGGGTCGAGGTGTCCATGGGCGGCGGAAGGAATGCGTGGCTGGGCGACAATCGCAGGCTCTATGCATACCCCGCTTCTTACCCTGGACGACTGGCTGGCCCACTGCGAGCGCCTGCATCCCAAGAACATCGACATGGGACTGGACCGCGTGCGCGCCGTGGCGCAGCGCATGGCTCTGCGGTTCGAGTGCCCGGTGATCACCGTGGCCGGAACGAACGGAAAGGGCTCGACCTGCGCCATGCTCGAAGCCGTCGCCCAGCAGGCGGGCTATCGCACCGGCGTGTACACCTCGCCGCACCTGGTGCATTTCGAGGAGCGTTGCCGCGTGCACGGCGAGAGCGTGCCGGCGGCCTCGCTGCTGGAGCACTTCGCAGCGGTGGAAGCGGCCCGCACCCAGGGGGGCGAAGAGGTCTCGCTGACCTACTTCGAGTTCACGACACTCGCCATCCTGCGGTGCATGAGCGACGCCGGGCTGGATGTGGCCATCTTGGAAGTGGGGTTGGGCGGGCGGCTGGATGCGACCAATGTGATCGACGCCGACTGCGCCGTCATCACCAGCATCGACATCGACCATACCGAGTTCCTTGGCCCCGACCGGGAGTCGATCGGTCGGGAGAAGGCCGGCATCATGCGCACAGGGCGGCCAGTGGTCGTCAGCGACCCGATGGCGCCGCAAAGCGTGCTGGACCACGCGCTGGAGATCGGGGCGGATCTTTGGCGCTTCGGCCACGACTTCAATTTCTCGGGCGACAAGCAGCAGTGGGGATGGGCAGGGCGGGGCCGGCGCTACGCGGGCCTGGCCTATCCGGCCTTGCGGGGGGCGAACCAGTTGGTCAACGCCTCCGGCGTGCTGGCGGCGCTGGAGGCGCTGCGCGATCGCTTGCCGGTGACGGCGCAGGCCGTGCGCAACGGGCTCGCTCTGGTGGAATTGCCCGGCCGCTTCCAGATCGTGCCGGGGCAGCCCACGCTGGTGCTGGACGTAGCGCACAACCCGCATTCCGTCGCGGCGCTGACGGCCAATCTCGATGCCATGGGCTACTTTCCCACCACGCACGCCGTGTTCGGCGCCATGGCAGACAAGGATCTGGCTCCGATGCTGGCCAAGGTCGCGCCCTTGGTGGACCGCTGGTATTTCACCGATCTGCCGACGCCCCGCGCTGAAACGGCCGCCGGCCTGCAGCAGAAGTGGAATGCCCTGCAGATCGTGGCCGGAGGACGCCGGCAGGTGCCCACCAGCCTGCATGCGGATCCGGAAAAGGCGCTGGAAGCTGCCGTCGCTGCTGCGGAACCCACTGATAGAATCGTGGTCTTTGGCTCGTTCTACACCGTGGGCGGCGTACTCCAGCACGGAACGCCCCGCCTGCAGGCCAAGCATCTCGGCGCCTAACGAGTCCGCACCCCATGGCATTTTTCAAGTTCCGCTGGCTTGGTCAGAAAGACCAGGCCGAGACAGCCAAGCCCGCCCGCCGGTCGTCCCGCAACGCCCAGGCCGAAAGCATCGACGCCATGCGCCGGCGCGCCCGGCACCGGCTCATTGGGGCAGCAGTGCTGGTGCTCATCGGCATCGTCGGATTTCCGCTGCTGTTCGACACCCAGCCGCGTCCCATCCCCGTCGATATTCCCATCGACATTCCCGACCGCAACAAGGTAGCGCCCCTGGTGGTGCCTGACGCCGCTGCGGGCAAGGCTGCGACACAGCCCGTGACCCCTGCCGCGCCGTCGGCCGCCGCGTCCGCCAATACCTCGGCGTCGTCGGTTGCCGGCCTCGATGCAGGCGAGGAAGTCCTCAGCCCCAAGCCGGCGGCTCGCGCATCGGCTCCGGTCGTGCCGCTGCCTCCGCTGCCGCAGCTCGATAACCACGCTCAAGCCAAGCCGGAGACCCGCACCGAGCCCAAGCCCGAGCCGCGGCAGGAATCCAAGCCGGAGCACAAGCCTGCAGCCCCTGAACCCAAGCCTGCGCCACGCACGGACGATGCCGCGCGGGCGCGGGCGCTGCTGGAAGGCCGCGAGTCCGCCGCTGCGGCCAGTGCGGCTGCACCCAAGGCTGAGGAAGGCCGTTTGATCGTGCAGGTGGGCGCATTTGCGGACGCGGACAAGGCCAAGGAAATCCGTTCGAAGCTGGAACGCGCCGGCCTGAAGACCTATACCCAGGTGGTGGATACCAAGGACGGCAAGCGCACGCGGGTGCGTGTCGGTCCCTATGCCAACCGGGCCGAGGCCGACAAGGCGGCCGGACGCATCAAGGGCATGGGACTGCCTGCATCGGTCCTGACGCTGTAGCCCGACGCGTTCTGGGCAGGCGCAGGAATCGGAACCTCTGGCATGGCGGCGCTGGACTGGATTTTCATCGTGGTGCTCCTGGGCTCCCTCGTCGTCGGTGCCTGGCGAGGGCTGGTTTTCGAGTTGTTGTCGCTGGCCGGTTGGGTGGTGGCGTTTTTTGCGGCGCAGTGGTGGGCGGCCGACATGGGCCGCATGCTGCCGATGGGCGAGGCGGACGATGCCTTGCGCCTCGCAGCGGGTTTCGTGGTGGTGTTCATCGCGGTGGTGTTCGCCTGCGGATTCGTGGCGTGGCTGATGAAGAAGCTGATCGAGGCCGTGGGACTGCGGCCCGCGGACCGGACGCTCGGCGCCGTGTTCGGCGTGCTGCGGGGCGTGATCCTGTTGTTGGCGGTGGGGCTGGTGGCGCAGTGGACGCAACTGCAGGAAACGGACTGGTGGAAAGAGTCGCGGGGCGCCCCCATATTGCAGCAGGCCCTCAAGGATTTGAAGCCGGTGATACCGGAAGGATTTGCGAGGCACCTGCCCTCGTGATGTACCGGCTGCCCGGTGGGGCGGTGGTGTTTTTTTCGGCGGAATGGCTCCGCCTATGGATGGAACGCGAATATGTGTGGAATCGTCGGCGTGGTCAGCGCAGCTCCCGTCAATCAACTGATCTATGACGCCTTGCTGCTCCTGCAGCACCGCGGCCAGGATGCCGCCGGCATCGTCACGCAGGAAGGGCGCAAGTTCTTCATGCACAAGGCCAAGGGCATGGTGCGCGACGTGTTCCGCACCCGCAACATGCGCGCGTTGCCAGGCGCCGTCGGGCTGGGCCAGGTCCGCTATCCCACGGCAGGCAATGCCTACAGCGAGGAAGAGGCCCAGCCGTTCTACGTAAACGCGCCCTTCGGCATCGTGCTGGTACATAACGGCAACCTGACCAACGCCCAGGCCCTGCGCGCTGAGCTGTTCTCCACCGACCACCGCCATACCAACACCGAGAGCGACTCCGAAGTGCTGCTCAACGTGTTCGCCCACGAACTCGAACGATCGACCCGGGGCGTGCCCCTGCAGGTGGAGGACGTCTTTGCCGCAGTGCGAGCCGTCCACAAACGGGTGAAGGGGTCCTACGCGGTCGTGGCGCTCATCGCTGGTCACGGGCTGCTCGCGTTCCGCGACCCGCATGGCATCCGGCCGCTGTGCCTGGGCCGCAGCGCGGACGGCACGGTGATGGTGGGCAGCGAGTCCGTGGCCCTGGAAGGGACCAGCCATGTGTTCGAGCGCGACGTGCAGCCTGGCGAAGCCGTGTTCGTGACCCTGGATGGCCAGGTGCATGCGCAGCAGTGCGCCGATGCCGCGCAGCTGAATCCTTGCATTTTCGAGTTCGTCTACCTCGCCCGCCCGGATTCGGTGCTGGATGGCATTTCGGTTTACCAGGCCCGCCTGAACCTGGGCGAGGCGCTCGCCAAGCGTGTGATCTCCACTGTACCGCCCAACGAGATCGACGTGATCATCCCGATTCCCGAATCCAGCCGCCCCAGCGCCACGCAGCTCGCGCACCTGCTGGGTATTCCGTACCGCGAGGGCTTCGTCAAGAACCGCTATGTGGGCCGGACCTTCATCATGCCGGGGCAGGGAGTGCGCAAGAAGTCGGTGCGCCAGAAGCTCAACGTGATCGCCAGCGAGTTCAAAGGGCGCAATGTGCTGCTCGTGGACGACTCCATCGTGCGCGGCACCACCTCGCGCGAAATCGTCCAGATGGCCCGCGATGCCGGCGCCCGCAAGGTCTACCTGGCGAGCGCGGCTCCACCAGTGCGCTACCCCAACGTCTACGGCATCGACATGCCGACCAGCAGCGAACTGGTGGCGCATGACCGCACCGTCGAGGAAATCCGCGAGGCCATCGGCTGCGACGCGCTGATCTACCAAGACGTCAATGCCATGAAGAAGGCCGTGGGTTCGCTCAACGGTGGCATCGAGGGATTCGATGCCTCCTGCTTCGACGGCATCTACGTCACGGGCGACATCACGGCCCAGGACATCGCGCGCCTGAATGAAGGCCGCGTGGGCAAGGAAGAGCAGGAAGAAGACACTTCCCGCCTGGCCTTGCCGAACGCCCAGGACGCCTGAGCGTCGCCCGCAGCCTTTTTCTTGCAGGACATCCGCACGTGACCGACCGATCCCTTCCTCCCGGCCTGCACCCCGATACCCTGGCGGTGCGCGAATCCATTCCTCGCAGTGCGTACGGCGAGAACTCCGAAGCGCTGTATCTCACCAGCAGCTTCGTGCAGCCTGACGCGGCCACCGCGGCCCGGCGCTTTGCGGGCGAGGAGGAGGGCTTTACCTACACCCGCACCGGTAACCCGACGGTGACCGCCTTCGAACGCCGGCTGGCCGCCATGGAGGGCACGGAAAGCGCCATCGCAACGGCCACCGGCATGTCCGCCATCCTGCTGATGTGCCTGGCCCTGCTGAAGGCGGGTGACCACATCGTGTGTTCTCAGTCGATGTTCGGCTCGACCATCAAGCTGCTGGGTAGCGAACTCGCGCGCTTCGGCGTGCAGACCACCTTCGTGCCGCAGACCGATGCGGCGGCATGGAAGGCGGCGTTGCGGCCCGAGACGCGGCTGATGTTCGCCGAGACGCCCACCAACCCGCTGACCGACCTGTGCGACATCCGCGCGCTGGCCGATATCGCGCATGGCGCGGGCGTGCTGCTGGCCGTGGACAACTGTTTCGCCTCGCCGGTACTGCAGCAGCCCGCGCGGCTGGGTGCGGACCTGGTGATCCACTCCGGCACCAAGTTCCTGGATGGGCAGGGCCGCGTCATGGCGGGAGCCGTGTGCGGTCCGCGTGCGCTCATCGACGAGAAACTGGGGCCGTTGATTCGCAGCGCCGGCATGAACCTGTCGCCCTTCAATGCCTGGGTGGTCCTCAAAGGACTGGAGACGCTGTCCATCCGCGTCAAGGCCCAGAGCGCCAACGCGCAGCAGTTGGCGCAGTGGCTGGAAGCGCATCCGCAGGTTTCGCGCGTCTACTATCCCGGCCTGGCTTCGCATCCCCAGCATGCGCTGGCCATGCAGCAGCAATCGGGGATGGGCGGCGCGGTGCTGTCCTTCGACGTCAAGGCGCCGGCAGGTGACGCTGCCGCGGCCCGTAGCCGGGCCTTTCACGTGATCGACAGCACCCGCGTGTGCAGCATCACCGCCAACCTCGGCGATACCAAGACCACCATCACCCATCCGGCCAGCACCTCGCACGGCCGCCTCACAGAAGAGCAGCGGCAGGCAGCAGGCATCGGGCAGGGCTTGATCCGTGTCGCCGTAGGCCTGGAGCATATCGGCGACCTGACCGACGATCTGGCCCGTGGCCTCGACTCCCTGGACTGAATGACCCCACCCATGACCCAGCGCATCCGTACCCGCTTCGCACCGTCCCCTACCGGCTTCATCCACCTCGGCAACATCCGTTCCGCGCTCTATCCCTGGGCGTTTGCCCGGGCAACGGGGGGCGATTTCATCCTTCGCATCGAAGACACGGACCTGGAGCGGTCGAGCCAGGCGGCGGTCGACGTCATTCTGGAAGGCATGGACTGGTTGGGCATGCAGCCTGACGAAGGTCCGTTCTACCAGATGCAGCGCATGGACCGCTACAAGGAAGTGCTGGGGCAGATGCAGGAACAGGGCCTGGTCTATCCCTGCTACATGAGCGTGCCTGAACTGGATGCCCTGCGAGAGCGCCAGATGGCCGCCAAGCAGAAGCCGCGCTACGACGGCACGTGGCGCCCGGAGCCTGGCAAGACCCTGCCGCTTGTTCCCGAAGGCGTACAGCCCGTGCTGCGTTTCCGCAACCCCGTGGACGGCGTGGTCGCCTGGGAGGACAAGGTCAAGGGTCGCATCGAGATCAGCAACCAAGAGCTTGATGACCTGGTGATCGCGCGTCCCGATGGAACGCCCACCTACAACTTCTGCGTGGTGGTGGACGATATCGACATGGAAATCTCCCACGTGATCCGTGGCGATGACCATGTGAACAACACGCCGCGCCAGATCAACATCTTCCGCGCGCTTGGCAAGGAGCCGCCGGTGTATGCGCACCTTCCTACCGTGCTCAACGAGCAGGGCGAGAAGATGAGCAAGCGCAATGGTGCCAAGCCCGTAACGCAGTACCGCGACGAGGGCTACCTGCCCGAGGCCATGGTGAACTACCTCGCGCGCCTGGGCTGGAGCCACGGAGACGACGAGATCTTCAGCCGCGAGCAGTTTCTGCAGTGGTTCAACCTCGACCACCTGGGCCGCAGCGCGGCCCAGTTCGACGAGGCCAAGCTGCGCTGGGTGAATGCGCAACATCTGAAGGCGATGCCGGACGATGCCCTGGCTGCCCTGGTCGCGCGCACGCTCGAACAACGGGGGCTGGCCTCGGACGTGCTGGCCGATGGCCGCCTGCCGCGCATTTGCGCGCTTTTCAAGGACCGCTGCGAGACCACGGTGGCGTTGGCGGACTGGGCCCAAGTGTTCTATGGAGACGTCACGCCCCATGCCGAAGAGCGTGCGCAGCATGTGACGGATGCGGTGTGGCCTGCCATCGAATCCCTGCGTGCGGCGCTGCTGGAGTGCGCCTGGGACAAGGCCTCCATCGCTGCCGCGTTCAAGCAGGTACTGACAGCCCATGGCCTGAAGATGCCGCAACTGGCCATGCCGGTGCGCGTGCTGACGGTGGGGACTGCGCACACGCCGTCGGTCGATGCGGTGCTCGAACTGGTCGGTCGCGAAAAAATTGCAGCGAGATTGCGAAAGGGCTAAAAACCTGTCTATAATTCAAGGCTCAGGTGATGACGATAAACACAGTGTGAATATCGAAGTCAAGTGGGGGTATAGCTCAGCTGGGAGAGCGCTTGCATGGCATGCAAGAGGTCATCGGTTCGATCCCGTTTACCTCCACCAATCTGAAGTTAGAGAACGGTTAGTTCCCAGGTTTTGACCCTATCGTCTAGAGGCCTAGGACATCACCCTTTCACGGTGAGTACCGGGGTTCGAATCCCCGTAGGGTCGCCAAGTTGTAGCACTTGGCTTGTGTGCATACGCAAGCGAAAGCTGCCTGCCAGGAGTGGTAGTTCAGTTGGTTAGAATACCGGCCTGTCACGCCGGGGGTCGCGGGTTCGAGTCCCGTCCACTCCGCCAAAGATCAACCCGTTGTCATCGCAAGATGGCAGCGGGTTTTTTCTTGTCCAAGGCAGAACCAAGGTTTCTTCGGGGGAGCGCAGGGCGCGACCTCCGCTGCCATTGCCCGCACAAGCCGAAGACTGCACGCGCTTCGATCCGTGTTTCATGGCGCTGCATGAGCCTCGCAGCAGGCCCGGGTCGACCGCGCATCTGATCGGCCCGAGCTCAGCAGTATCAGCGCGGGGCGAGCCGGATGGCCCCGTCGAGCCGGATCACCTCGCCGTTGAGCATGTCGTTCTCGAAGATGTGCACCGCCAGCTTCGCATAGTCCTCCGGGGTGCCCAAGCGGCTGGGGAAGGGGACACCTGCGGCCAGCGCATCCTGGACTTCCTGCGGCATGCCGAAGAGCATGGGCGTGCCGAAGATGCCGGGTGCGATGGTCATGTTGCGGATGCCGTTGCGGGCCAGATCGCGCGCAATAGGCAAGGTCATGCCAACGATCCCTCCTTTGGAGGCGGAGTAGGCGGCCTGGCCGATCTGTCCGTCATAGGCCGCCACGCTGGCCGTGGAAATCAGGACGCCGCGTTCGCCGGTCGCCTCGGGCTCGTTCTTGGCCATGGCGTCTGCTGCCATTCGGATCATGTTGAAACTGCCGATAAGGTTGACCGTGATCGTCTTGCTGAAGCTGGACAGGGCATGGGGGCCGTTCTTGCCGACGGTCTTCTCGGCAGGAGCGATGCCGGCGCAGTTGACCAGGCCCATCAGCTTGCCAAGCGCGACAGCGCGGTCGATCACCGCCTGTCCATCCGTCTCGCTGCTGACGTCGCAGCGAACGAAAATGCCGCCGATCTCGCGCGCCACGGCCTCGCCTTTGTCCGTCTGCATGTCGGCGATGACCACCTTGCCGCCGCGGGCTGCCAGGGCGCGGGTCGTGCCTTCGCCCAGGCCCGATGCGCCGCCGGTCACGACGAATACCTTGCCATTGATCTCCATGAATGTCTCCTGTGAGTGCCGTTGACGTAAACGTCAATTATGCCCAAGCCGGCATCGGCTGAACGCATCAAAAAAGCCCGGCAGGGCCGGGCTTTGATCTCGCAGCAGCTTGGCGTTTACTGGAAGCCGGCGCGGTCGAGCATCTGTTGCACCTTGACTGTGTTGGCGCCCACCGCGCCGATGGGGATGGTCTCGCTCTTGAACGGCTTGCCGCCGGTCATGAGCTTGAGAGCAGGGTTCTCGAGCTGGACGTTCTTGGCCGCCGGCCACTCGTTGTTGCCGTTGGCGAAGTACGTCTGGGCTTCCGGGCTCGCCAGGTATTCGAGGAACTTGATGGCGTTGGCGCGGTTCTTGGCATGCTTGGCCACTGCACCCCCAGCGATGTTCATGTGCGTTCCCCACGATTGCTGATTGGGGAACACCACCGACACCTTCTCCGCCACGGCCTTGTCTTCAGGCTTTTCGGAACGGATCAGGCGGGCGAGGTAATAGCTGTTGGTGACAGCGATATCGCATTCGCCCGCTGCCACGGCCTTGATCTGGTCGGTGTCGCCGCCCTTGGGAGCGCGCGCCAGGTTGTCCTTGACGCCCTTGATCCACGCCTCGGCCTGCTGCTCGCCCATGTGCTCGACGACGGCGCCGAACAGGCTCAGGTTGTAGGGGTGCGAGCCAGAACGGATGCAGATCTTGCCCTTGTTTTTGGGGTCGCCCAGCTCTTCGTAGGTGTCCACATCTTCCGCCTTGACCTTGGCCTTGTTGTAGACGATGACACGGGCGCGGGTCGACAGGCCGTACCAGGAGATGCCGCCGTCGGCGGCCGGCTGGCTGCGCAGGTTGGCGGGAATGGCATCGTTCAGCACCTTGGACTGGATGGGCTGGAACAGGCCATCCACGTCACCGCGGTAAAGGCGGGCTGCATCCACCAGCAGGATGACGTCGGCCGGCGAGGCCGTTCCTTCGGCCTTCAGCCGCGCCATGATGCCCGCATCGTCCGCATCGACGCGGTTGATCTTGATGCCCGTGGCCTTGGTAAAGCCGGAGTACAGGGCTTCATCGGTGGCGTAGTGACGGGCCGAATACAGATTGACGACCTGGTCCTGCGCCAGGGCAGCGGCGCCCGACGCAGCAAGACACAGCGCCAGCAGAGATTTGATGGGCATCGACATGGACAGCGTTCTTTCTTAGGGATGGAGACGCGGGGATGATAAGGGAACGCGAATGGTTCTTAACAAGGCCCGACGTCGGGCGTGGCATTACCGTCCTCCGGTCGCAGTCTTCTGGGGCGGGGCGTGGCAGTGGTATTGCCGCGTGGTTGGCGTTGTCCGTACGAAACCTGCGGGCCAAAAAAAAGCCCGGCGGGCGCCGGGCTTTGAAAGGATCCCTGAAGCGGCAAGCCTCGAAAGGATCCAAGGAGACAACGGTGGGGGTCCGGCGCTGCCGCCAAGACGCTTGAACGGTGTCGGGTCGGTCGCGGCTCAGCGCTTGCGCGGAGCTGCGGACTTGGCCGCGTTGGTGGCCGTGTTGGCGACGGCGTTGAAGTTGGCTTCCGCCACGTCGCTGGCCTGCTTGACCGCCTTCTGCACCGATTCGAAGGCGCTGTTGGCCGCAGACACGGCGCTCTTCATCACGGCGACCGTGGTTTCCGTGCCCGCGGGCGCGTTCTTGGCGGCGGTGTCGACCAGGGTGCTGAAGCTGCGCTGGGCTTCTGCAGCCTGCGCTTCGAAGGTACGGCCGAATTCGGAGCTGGTGCCCGAGGCGATGTCGTACAGATGGCGGCTGTAGGCGGCCGTCTTTTCAGCGATGGGCTGGAACAGGTTGGCCTGCAGGGCCAGCAGTTCCTGTGCGTCCTTGGCGCCCAGCACCGCCTGGGTATGGTTGGCGGCATCGGCCAGGGCCGCACGCGAGGCGGTGACGTTCAGTTCCACCAGCTTTTCCACGCCTTCGAACGCCTTGCTCGTGAGGCTGAACAGGGTGTCCAGATGGGCCTTGTGGGATGCCAGCACTTGTTCGGGGGTCAGCGACATGGAAATATCTCCTGGAAGCGTCCTTGCGGACAGGGTGGTTGAAGCATCTGCGCTGACCAACTCGTTTATGTTGCAGTGCAGCATGGAATGGATTCTTCAGGATTTGCGGCGCTGGGGCAAGCCCTTTTGTTGCACTGCAGCATTATTAGAGTCAACGCTCAACACGTGACCGATCGTTACCGTGGCGCGGCCGCTGTCATGCGCGCGCCTGTCGGGCGAGGCACCTCGCCGCAGAATGCCGCCATGCATCCTCCTGCTTCTCCCTCTCCTTCCCCTTCTTCCTCTGATGGCACCCGTGCCCGCCCGGTGCCGCAGCCGCGCGCGGCCTATGCGGCGTTTCGCACCATCACCACGCGCTGGGCGGACAACGATGCCTACGGCCATGTGAACAACGTCGTGTATTACAGCTGGTTCGATACGGCGGTGAACGCGTACCTGATCGAGCAGGGTGCCCTCGACATCCACGGCGGCGACACCATTGGCCTCGTGGTCGAGACCCAGTGCAACTACTTTTCTCCGCTGGCCTTTCCGCAGATCGTCGAGGCCGGGATCCGGGTCGCCCGGCTGGGAGGCTCCAGCGTGCGCTATGAGGTGGGACTGTTCGCCGGGGGGGCTGCCACGGCGAGTGCGCAGGGCCATTTCGTCCACGTGTACGTGGGCCGCGAAGACCGGCGGCCGCGCGAATTGCCCGCGATTCTGCGCAGTGCGCTGGAGCCCTTGCAGCGGGGGTGACGCAACAGGCCAATCGCGCATTGCCTGCTCTGCAGTCCTGCAGCGCGACGCGCGCACGCGGCCAGTGCCGTGCCTGGCCCGACGCCGTTGGTGGACAGGCGGTGCTTCGCCCTCCGCCTGACGGGCTTGGTGCCACAATGTTGGCCGAGACAAATCTTCCGGCGGCTGCAGCCGCCACGCCCCGCGGCGCTACGCCCTCCGCGCGCTTTTCATGATCATCACCAGCCTGCTCGACACCGACCTGTACAAGTTCACCATGATGCAGGTGGTGCTGCACCAGTTCCCGGGGGCGCAGGTCGAATACCACTTCAAGTGCCGCAATCCCGGCGTTCCGCTGGCGCCGTATGTGAGCGAGATCCGCGACGAGATCCGTGCGTTGTGCAGCCTGCGGTTCCAGGACGCCGAGCTGGCGTACCTGCGATCCCTGCGTTTCATCAAGAGCGATTTCGTGGATTTCCTCGGCCTGTTCCAGCTCAACGAGAAATACATCACCGTCACCGCGCTGCCTTCAGGTGAGATCGACATCGCCATCACCGGGCCATGGCTGTACACCATCCTGTTCGAGATTCCGGTGCTGGCCATCGTCAACGAGGTGTACTTCCGCAATACGCAGAAAGTGCCCGACTTCCCCGAGGGCCGGCGCCGGCTGGACACCAAGATCGCGCAGCTGCAGGGCGAGGGTCTGGCCGATCTCAAGATTGCCGACTACGGCACCCGCCGTCGCTTCAGCCGCGCTTGGCACGAGGAGGTGCTGCGCGTGCTGGTGGCGCGCCTGGGCACCGGCGATCGCCGCCCGGACGCCCCCAGCGGCCCCGGCCAGTTCGCGGGCACCAGCAACGTGCTGTTCGCGATGAAGCTGGGCCTGACGCCCCTGGGCACCATGGCGCACGAGTACCTGCAGGCCTGCCAGGCGCTGGGCCCGCGGCTGCGCGACAGCCAGATCTACGGTTTCGAGATGTGGGCGCGGGAGTACCGCGGCGACCTGGGCATCGCGCTGTCGGATGTCTACGGCATGAGCGCCTTTCTGCGCGACTTCGACCTGTACTTCTGCAAGCTGTTCGACGGCGCGCGCCACGACAGCGGCGATCCGTTCGCCTGGGGCGAGCGCCTGCTGGAGCATTACCGCAAGAACCGCGTCGACCCGCTGACCAAAACGTTGATCTTCAGCGATGCGCTCACGGTGCCGCGCACCATCGAGCTGTACCGCCAGTTCCAGGGGCGCTGCCAGCTGGCGTTCGGCATCGGCACCAACCTGACCAACGACCTGGGCGACCCGCCCGCCCATGTGCCGCTGCAGATCGTCATCAAGATGACGCGCTGCAACGGGCAGCCGGTGGCCAAGCTGTCCGACGCGCCCGGCAAGAACATGTGCGACGACGAGAAGTACCTGGCCTATCTGCGCCAGGTGTTCGACATTCCCTCTCCGGCGTGAGCCACAACGGGCCCGGAGCCTGGGGCGGCGAGCCGCCAGTGCCGTGGCCAGGGCAACGAAAGACCTTCAAACGATGACCCGTACCCGCTCCCTGGCTCTGCTGGGCCTGTGCCTGGCGCCGGCGCTGGCCCGGGCCGCCGACGTGGACGGCTCGGCGCTGTCTGTGCTGTGGGGCGTGCCCTTTGCGGGCCTGCTGCTGTCGATCGCCTTGCTGCCCCTGCTGGCGCCCGTGTTCTGGCACCACCATTTCGGCAAGGTGGCCGCCGCCTGGGCGCTGGCGTTTCTGCTGCCCTTCGCCGCGGTGTTCGGCCCGGCGGTCGCGGGGGCCGGGCTGGTGCACGCGCTGCTGGCCGAATACCTGCCGTTCGTGATTCTGCTCACCGCGCTGTTCACCGTGGCGGGGGGCATCTACATCCGCGGCAACCTGCACGGCAGCCCGGGGCTGAACACGGCCCTGCTGGGCATCGGGGCGGTACTGGCCAGCTTCATGGGCACCACCGGGGCCTCGATGCTGCTGATCCGCCCGCTGATCCGCGCCAACGACAGCCGCCGGCATGTCGCGCACGTGGTGGTGTTCTTCATCTTCATCGTCTCCAACGCGGGTGGCGCGCTCACCCCGCTGGGCGATCCGCCGCTGTTCCTGGGCTTTCTGAAGGGCGTGGATTTCTTCTGGACCGTGCGGCATATCTTTCCAGAGACGCTGTTCCTCGTCGGCACGCTGCTCGTCCTGTTCTATCTTCTGGATACCTGGTTCTACCGGCGCCGCGAAGACGTATTGCCGGTCGATCCGACGCCAGACACCCGCGGCATCGGCTTCGACGGCCGCGTCAACTTCGCGCTGCTGGGAGCCGTCGTGGCACTGGTGCTGCTGAGCGGTTTCTGGAAGTCCCCCGTGGTCTGGGACGTTGCCGGCACGCCGGTCGGGCTGCCGGGCCTGGTGCGCGATGCGGGGCTGATCGGCGTGACGCTGCTGTCCCTCTGGCTCACGCCGCGCCGGGTGCACGCAGACAACCAGTTCAACTGGGGTCCCATGCAGGAGGTGGCCAAGCTGTTCGCCGGCATCTTCCTCACCATCATCCCGGTCATCGCCATGCTCAAGGCGGGCGTGAACGGGCCGTTCGCTGCCATCGTGTCCGCCGTGACCCGCCCGGACGGCACGCCCGACCCGGCGATGTACTTCTGGGCCACGGGCGCGCTCAGTTCGTTCCTGGACAACGCGCCCACCTACCTGGTGTTCTTCAACACGGCGGGCGGTGACCCCGCCGCGCTGATGACAACGCTGGCACCCACGCTGGCGGCCATCTCGGCCGGCGCCGTGTTCATGGGCGCCAATACCTACATCGGCAACGCGCCCAACCTCATGGTCAAGGCGATTGCCGAGGACCGCGGTGTGAAGATGCCCAGCTTCTTCGGCTACATGCTGTGGTCGGGCGGCATCCTGGTGCCGCTGTTCGCCGTGATGACATTCCTCTGGTTCCGTTGACCGATCGAAGAAAGGATTTTTCTCCCATGTCCAAGCCCCGCATCCTGGTTGCCCGCAACATCTTTCCCGAAGTGGTGGAGCGCCTGTCGCAGCATTTCGAGGTCGAGTCGAACCCGCAGGACGTGGTGTGGACCCCGGCCGAACTGGCCGAAAAACTGGCGGACAAGGACGGCGCGCTCACCACCGGCAGCCAGCGCGTGGACGCCGCACTGCTGGCCGCCGCGCCGCGGCTGCGCATCGTGGCCAACATGGCCGTGGGCTACAACAACTTCGACGTGGACGCGATGACGGCCGCGGGCGTGCAGGGCACGAACACGCCCGACGTGCTGACCGAGACCACGGCCGACTTCGGCTTTGCGCTGCTCATGGCCACGGCGCGCCGCATGGCCGAGAGCGAGCATTACCTGCGCGCCGGCCAGTGGACGAAGTGGAGCTACGACCTGTTCGCCGGCACCGAGGTGCACGGCAGCACGCTGGGCATCCTGGGCATGGGCCGCATCGGCCAGGGCATCGCCAAGCGCGGCGCGCACGGCTTCGGCATGAACGTGGTCTATCACAACCGCTCGCGTCTCACGCCCGAACTGGAAGCCGAATGCAAGGCCCGCTACGTGAGCAAGGACGAACTGCTGCGCACGGCCGACCACCTGGTGCTGGTGCTGCCGTACACGCCCGCATCGCACCACGCCATCGGCGCGGCCGAGATCGCGCAGATGAAGCCCACCGCCAACCTGATCAACATCGCGCGCGGCGGCATCGTGGACGACGCGGCACTGGCCAAGGCGCTCAAGGAGCGCCGCATCGCCGCGGCCGGCCTGGACGTGTTCGAGGGCGAGCCCGCCGTCCACCCCGATCTGCTGACGGTGCCCAATGTGGTGCTTACGCCGCACATCGCCAGCGCCACCGTGCCGACGCGCCTGGCCATGGCCCAGCTGGCAGCCGACAACCTCATCGCCTTCTTCGACGGGCGTGGACCGCTCACGCCGGTGAACACCCCGGTCGGCAAGCGCGCGTAATCAGGTTTGAATGAAATTGGCCTCTAGCGCTTATTGGGTAAGCGCTGGTAGCTATCAATTTGGTAGTGTTTGATCCATGTCTGTTGAAATGATCGCCGTCCTGCTCTTGCTGCTGCTGATCGCGGCGCTGGTGGGCGCCGTGCTGCTGCGACGCCCGCGCGTCGACCTGCCGCCCGAGTGGCTGGCGCGGCTGCAGGCGCTGGAAGCCACCACGCAGTCCACGCAGCTGGCGGTGGCCAAGAACGACGGCGCGCTCGACGGCATGGCGCAGCAGCTGCGCGGCTTCACGCAGACCACGCAGGGCACGCTGGAGGGCCTGCGCGGCGCGGTGGACGAGCGCCTGGCGCAGGCCGTGGCCGAATCGCGCACCGGCCGGGCCGAGCTGCTGGCGGCCTTCGGCGCCTTCGAGGCCAAGCTGGAGCAGCGGCTTGCGCAAGGCCAGGCCGACGCCACCGTAGCGCGCAAGGAGCTCTCGGAGACCTTGCTCGCCTTCCGCACCGAACTCACGCAGACCGCGCAGTCGCTGGCGTCCGACAGCGTGCGCTCGCGCGAGGCCCTGGCCGAGAGCACGAAGCTGTTCGAGCAGCGCATCCAGGAGCGCTTCGAGGCGCTGACCCAGGCCACACGCGGCACGCTGGATTCGCTCAAGGGCGACATCCACACGCAGCTCGGCGCCGTGTCCACGGCGCTGAAGGACCAGCTGGAGGCCAACGGCCAGCAGATCCGCAACCAGTTCGCCGTGCTGCAGGACGCCGTCTCGCAGCAGTTGGCCGGCATGGCGCAGGGCAGCCAGCAGAACGCCGAGGCGCTGCGCGGCGCGCTGAACGAGCGGCTGCTGGCCATCCAGACCGACAACACCGCCAAGCTCGAGGAAATGCGCCGCACGGTGGACGAGAAGCTGCACGCCACGCTGGAGCAGCGCCTGGGCGAGTCGTTCAAGCTCGTCAGCGACCGGCTGGAGCAGGTGCACAAGGGGCTGGGCGAAATGCAGACGCTGGCCGGCAGCGTGGGCGACCTGAAGCGCGTGATGACCAACGTGAAGACGCGTGGCACCTGGGGCGAAATGCAGCTGGGCGCGATCATCGAGAACGTGCTCACGCCCGACCAGTTTGCGCGCAACGTCAAGGCCGTGCCGGGCAGCGACGACCTGGTCGAATTCGCCATCCGCCTGCCGGGCCGCGGCGATGAGCAACCCGTGTGGCTGCCCATCGACTCCAAGTACCCCGTCGAGCAGTACCAGCGCCTGCTGGACGCGCAGGACGCGGCGGACAAACCTGCCATCCTCTCGGCCGGCAACGCATTCGAGACCTCGATCAAGCTCGAAGCCAAGAAGATCTTCAGCAAGTACGTCTCGCCGCCGCACACCACCGACTTCGCCGTGCTGTACCTGCCCACCGAGGGCCTGTTCGCCGAAGTCATCCGCCGCCCCGGTCTGGTGGAGGCCGTGCAGAACGACTGCCGCGTGATGATCACCGGCCCGGCCAATCTGGCGGCCATGCTCAGCAGCCTGCAGATGGGCTTCAAGACGCTGGCGATCGAGAAACGCTCGTCCGAGGTGTGGGGCGTGCTCGGCTCGGTGAAGACCGAGTTCTCCAAGTTCGGCGAGATCGTCGAGTCGGCCAAGAAATCCATCGACGCGGCGGCCAAGAAGTTCGACGACGTGGGCGTGCGCACGCGCGCCATCCAGCGCAAGCTGCGCGACGTGCAGGAGCTGCCCGCGCCCACGGCCTCCACGGCGGCGGGCACGGCTTTGCCGGTGCCGCCGGCGCAGGCGGGGCTGTCGCTGGACGACGAAGGCGAATGACGTGGACGGGGCGCTGGCGCGGCTGATCCTGGGGCAGATCTGCATCCACGCCTGCATGGCGGGCATGCGCATGGCCGCGCCGCTGCTGGCGCTGCGCGAGGGCTACAGCGCTGCGGCTGTCGGCGTACTGCTGGCGCTGTTCGCGCTCACCCAGGTGTTTCTGGCGCTGCCGGCGGGGCGCTTCGCCGACCGGCACGGGCTCAAGCGGCCGGTCGCCTATTCGGTGGCCCTGGCCTCCGCGGGCGCCGGGCTGGCGCTGGCGTTTCCGGTGTTCCCGGTGCTGTGCGTGTCGGCGCTCATGACGGGCGGCGCCACGGGCGCGGCCACCATCGCGCTGCAGCGGCACGTGGGCCGCGCGGCGCACGACGCCACAGCCCTGCGGCGCGTGTTCAGCTGGCTGGCCATCGGGCCGGCGGTGTCCAACTTCATCGGGCCGTTCGCCGCGGGCCTGCTCATCGACCATGCCGGCAGCGTGCTGGGGCAGGGTGCCGGCAGCACCACGGGCTACCGGGCGGCCTTCGCCTTTATGGCCGTCCTGCCGCTGGCCACCTGGTTCTGGGTGCGGCACACGGTGGAACTGCCCCCGGTGATCGCCGCGGCCGGCGGCCCGCGCCGCCGCGCCTGGGACCTGCTGGCCGAGCCCGGCTTTCGCCGCCTGCTCATCGTCAACTGGCTGCTGTCCTCGTGCTGGGACGTGCACACCTTCGTCGTGCCGCTGCTGGGCCACGAGCGCGGCCTGTCGGCGTCGGTCATCGGGACCATCCTGGGCGCGTTCGCCATCGCCGCGGCGCTGATCCGCGTGTTGATGCCTCTCGTCGCGGCGCGCCTGCGGGAGGCGGCCGTGGTGACCGGGGCGATGGTCGCCACGGCGCTGCTGTTCGCGGTCTATCCGCTCATGCCCACGGCCTGGACGCTGGGCGTCTGCTCGGTGCTGCTGGGCTTTGCGCTGGGCTCCGTGCAGCCCATGATCATGAGCATGCTGCACCAGCTCACGCCGCCGGCGCGCCACGGCGAGGCGCTGGGCCTGCGGCTCATGACCATCAACGCGTCGAGCGTGCTGATGCCGGTGCTGTTCGGCTCGGCCGGCGCGCTGATCGGCGTGGCCGGGCTGTTCTGGGTGGTGGGTGCCACGGTGGGCGGCGGCGCGCGCGTGGCCTGGCGCATGGGCGCAGGCCCGGCCGGTGAGCATCCGCCGCACTGAGGCGGCGGGGCGGCGGCACAGCCTGTACTTGCTGTTGCGCTATTGAATGAATAGCTGGATGCGCAGTATCCACGGGCGCTAGAGGCCCAAAAGGCTTGAAGTCCGGCGCTGGAGGCCGCGCCGGCCGGCTCCGCCGCTCAGAGCTTGTAGAACGCCTTGATCACGTCCCAGGCTTCCTGCGGATCGTCGGTGTAGTGGAAGAGGTTCAGGTCGGCCTCGGAGATGGTGCCCTGCTCGACCAGCGCCTCGAAATTGACCAGCTTCTTCCAGAACGCCGTGCCGAACAGCACGATGGGCACGGGCTTGGCCTTGCCGGTCTGCACCAGCGTCAGCACCTCGAACAGCTCGTCCAGCGTGCCGAAGCCGCCGGGGAAGGCCACCAGCGCCTTGGCCCGCATCATGAAGTGCATCTTGCGCAGCGCGAAGTAGTGGAACTTGAACGACAGCGAGGGCGAGATGAAGCGGTTGCCGCTCTGTTCGTGCGGCAGCGCGATATTGAGGCCCACATTGAGCGCGCCGGCTTCGTGCGCCCCGCGGTTCGCCGCTTCCATGATGCCGGGGCCGCCGCCGGTGCAGATGTAGATGCGGTCGGCGGGCTGCTGGGCTTCGCTGTGCTCGGCGACCAGGCGCGCGAACTGGCGGGCCAGATCGTAGTAGTGCGCGTTCTTCACGGCCAGCTGGGCGCGGGCGATGCGGACGGTGTCGCCGCTCGCCTCGGCCGCCTGCAACTGCTCGGCGGCCTCGTCGGGCGCCACGAAGCGCGCGCTGCCATACACCACCACGGTGTTCTCGATGCCCTGGGCGGTCTGGCCCAGGTCGGGCTTGAGCATTTCCAGCTGGAAGCGGATGCCGCGCGTCTCGCGGCGCAGCAGGAATTCGGGGTCGGCGAACGCCAGCCGATAGGCATCGGCGTGCAGCGGATTGCCGTTCACGGCGTGGTTCTGCAGTTCGGCCCAGGCATTGGCCAGGCGGCTGTCGTTGAGTTCGTTGGATTCCATGGGTGCTGGGTAAAGACGAAGAGAAGGGCTGCGGGCGGGTGCCGGCCCCTGGGGCAGAGGACTCAGCGTGCGAGCCACCACAGGGCGCTGCGCATGCCGGCGAAGGTGAGGGCGAAGGAGCCGCCCACATGCAGCGCCAGGGTGGCCAGGGCCACACCATAGCGCTGCTGCGTGAGCATGGTGACGACCTCGGCCGAGAAGCTGGAGAAGGTGGTGAGCGTGCCCAGAAAGCCGGTGATGATCAGCAGGCGCCAGGCAGGGTCGATGTCCGGGCGCTGCGTGAACACGGCGATGGCGATGCCGATCAGGTAGCCGCCGATGAGGTTCACCGCCAGCGTGCCCCAGGGCAGCCAGCCGCCCGGATTGAGCCAGAGCGCAAAGCCCCAGCGCAGCAGGGCGCCGATGCAGGCGGCAAGGCAGATCACGGCGACGTTGAGCAGCATGGGGGCTAATTATCCGGCACCCGTGTTGCGATTCGGTGCAGGCTGCGCTTGGCAAGCTCCCGCGGCGCTCACCAATGAAAAACGCCCACCATCGAGGTGGGCGTTCCGGCCGGTGGCGATCCGGCGGGATGGCAGCGAGCCGTCAGCGGTTCTGGTTCTGGCTCTGGTTGCGCTGCTGGTTTTGCGGGTCGTTATTGACCTGGTTCTGGCTCTGGTTCACTTCCGAGCCTTGCTGACGCTTCTGGTCGTTGGTCTGCTGTTGCTGGTCGTTCTGCGGGTTCTGCTGGTCTTGCTGAGGCTGCTGGCCCGGTTGCTGTTGCGGGTTTTGCTGACCTTGGGATGGGTTGGCCATGGAAGTCTCCTGTCATGTGTGGTCTGCACAGGCAACATCGCCTGTGAACCCATTGAGCGGTCCGGCGCGGTGGACACGGGTCGGCGGTGACAGCGCCCCAGCGTAGGAGAAGGGCGGGGCAAAAAAGACAGCCCGCACGCGGCGGGCTGAACTTGCGAAATCGCAAGAGAGGGAGTGTCGAGGGGCATCGACCAATGCAGTTTCAGGGCCTGACAGGGCCGGGGCTGTAGGACGGGCGGCCGTGCTGCTGCCGCGATTGCGGCGGCGGCCTACAGGGCAGGGGCCGGCGCTGGGAGATAGTCGCCCGCATGCAAAATTCAGAGCGCTCCGCCCCCGCCCCTTATGGCAATCTCGTGTACCGCGCCCCTGTGGAGCCCACGCACCAGGATGATGAAGACGGCGCCACTTTCTGGATGGCCTGTGCCCTGGTCGGCGTGTTCATCGTGATCGCCGTGACCTTCGTGGCTGCCACGGGCCTCGGCGCACCCCAGTAAGAGCACCTTCCAAGCGCGTGGCCAGCGGCCGCCGCGCCACCGCCCGCGCTGGATTGGTCCGTCAGTAGCCCGCGCTGGGACGCGCGGGCACGGTGGCCGCCACCGCTGCGGCAGCCGCACCCGGGAACTGCGTGCGCAGCTTGCGTGCCGCGTTCACGAACATCAGAACGTCCACCCCGACCGCCACGAAGGTACAGCCCAGGTCCAGGTAGCGCTGGGCCAGCGCCGGATCGGATGTCAGCGTGCCGGCCGCCTTGCCGCTGGCGATGATGGTCTTCATGGCGGACTCGATGGCGGCCTGCACCTCCGGGTGTCCGGGGTTGCCGCGGTGGCCCATCGACGCGGCCAGGTCCGCCGGGCCGATGAACACGCCGTGCACCCCATCGACCGCGCAAATCGATTCCAGGTGGGCGAGGGCGGTCGTCGTCTCTGCCTGTACCAGCAGGCACACCTCGTCATCCGCTACGTTCAGGTAGTCGGTACGTGCGCTCCACTGCGAGACGCGGCCCACCGCGCTGCCCACGCCGCGAACGCCGCGCGGCGGGTACTGCGTGGCGGCCACGATGGCGCGGGCCTGCTCGGCGGTGTCCACCATGGGCACCAGCAGCGTCTTGGCGCCGATGTCCAGCATCTGCTTGATGAGCGCCGTGCTGCCTTCCACCACGCGCACCACCGGCTGCGCCGCGTGCGGTGCCACGGCCTGCAGCGCCCCCAGCGTGCGGCGCAGGTCGTTGGGCGCATGCTCGCCATCGATCAGCAGCCAGTCGTAGCCGCAGGTGGCGGCCGCCTCGGCCAGGTACGGCTCGGCCATGGACAGCCACAGGCCCACCTGGGGCTGACATGCGGCGAGGGCGGTCTTGAAGGGGTTGTGTGCGGGCATGGTGTCTCGATTCAGTGAAAGAAAGGCAGAGGCTCAGCGAAGGGGCGTGGCGCGTGCGACTGGCGCGGCGCGAGCCAGAGACGCCGAGCAAGGGCCGCCCCGCAGCGAGGGCGTCGTCCCTCTGCCCGCCGTGCGCAGCACGGCGAGAGCGGAGGGAAGGCGCGCAGCGCCTCAGGGAGGTGTCGTGGCATTCAATCCAGCCCACCTTGGCACACATACTTGGTGTGCAGGTAGTCCTCCAGCCCGTGCGTGGAGCCTTCGCGGCCGTAGCCCGATTCCTTCACGCCGCCGAAGGGCGCGGCCTCGGCGGCCAGCGCGCCTTCGTTGATGCCGACGATGCCCGTCTCCAGCGCGTCCGCCACGCGCCAGATGCGGCGCACGTCCTGGCTGTAGAAGTACGCGGCCAGGCCGAACGGCGTGTCGTTGGCGGCAGCGATCACCTCGGCTTCGTCGGTGAACACGGTCAGCGGCGCCACGGGCCCGAAGGTTTCCTCGCAGGCGCAGGCCATGGTGGCGTCGGCCCCGGTGAGCACCGTGGGCGCGTAGTAGGTGGCGCCCAGCGCCGTCAGGCGCTTTCCGCCGGTGAGGACCTTGGCACCCTTGGCGATGGCGTCCTGCACGTGGCGCTCGATCTTCTCCACGGCGCGGTCGTTGATCATGGGGCCGATCTGCGAGGCCGGGTCGCTGGCCGGACCCACCTTCAGCCCGCTCACGCGGGCCGCCAGCTGGGTGGCGAAGGCGTCGTGCACCTGGGCGTGCACGAACACGCGGTTGGGGCACACGCAGGTCTGGCCGCCGTTCCTGAACTTGGCGGCCATGAAGCCCTCCACGGCCGCGCCGATATCGGCGTCTTCGAACACGATGAAGGGTGCGTTGCCGCCCAGCTCCAGCGAGAGCTTCTTGAGCGTGTCGGCGCTGCGGCGTGCCAGGTGCTTGCCCACGGGCGTGGAGCCGGTGAAGGTGATCTTGCGCACGCGGCTGTCATCGAGCCACACATCGACCACCTCGGGCGTCTTCTCGCGCGAGGCCGTGACGATGTTCAGCACGCTCGGCGGCACGCCGGCCTCGTGTGCCAGCAGCACCAGGGCGAGCGAGGTGAGCGGCGTGTCTTCCGCCGGCTTGCAGACCACCGTGCAGCCGGCAGCCAGCGCCGGCGCGATCTTGCGCGCGATCATCGCGGCGGGGAAGTTCCACGGCGTGATGGCGGCCACCACGCCCACGGGCTCCTTCAGCGCGAACATGCGCCGGCCCGGCACGGGCGCGGGGATGACCTCGCCGTTCATGCGCGTGGCCTCTTCGGCAAACCATTCGATGTAGCTGGCGGCATAGGCCACCTCGCCCTTGCCCTCCACCAAGGGCTTGCCCTGCTCCAGCGAGATGAGCCGGCCCAGGTCGTCGGCATGGGCCAGCACCAGGTCGTTCCAGCGCTTGATGATGGCCGCGCGCTGCTTGGCGGGCACCTTGCGCCAGGCCGGGAAGGCCGCATGCGCGGCGTCCAGCGCGGCGCGTGCCTCGGCCGCGCCCGAGTCGGGCACCTGGGTGACGACGGCGCCGGTGGCCGGGTCGGTCACGGGCAGCAGCGCGCCGGCCGGGCCGGGCTGCCACTGGCCGGCGATGAAGTTGGCGCTGCGGATGAGGTCGGTGCGGGTCAGGGTCAGGGACATGGCGATTTGAATGAAATGGGCCTGTAGCGCTTTTACAGCAAGCGCAGGCAGCTATCGTTTGTATAGCGGATGGCGTGGGTCAGGAAACAATGCCCAGATGCCAGGGCACGAACTCGTGGTCGCCCAGCCCGAGCTGCTCGCTCTTGGTGGCCTCGCCGCTGGCGTGGCGCAGGATCTGCTCGAAGATCTGCTGGCCCAGTTCGGGCACCGTGAGTTCGCCGTCCACGACCACGCCGCAGTTGATGTCCATGTCCTCTTCCAGGCGCTTGAACATCGGAGTGTTGCTGGCCAGCTTGATGGTGGGCGCCGGCTTGCTGCCGAACATGGAGCCACGCCCGGTGGTGAAGCAGATGAGCTGCGCGCCGCTGGCGATCTGGCCTGTGGCAGCCACCGGGTCGTAGCCGGGCGAGTCCATGAACACGAAGCCGTGTTCGGTGATGGGCTCGGCGTATTCGTACACCGCGCGCAGCGGCGTCGTGCCGCCCTTCATCGCGCTGCCCAGCGACTTCTCGAAGATGTTGGCGAGGCCGCCGGCCTGGTTGCCGTGGCCCACCACGCCGTTGAACTGCGCGTTCTGGCCGGCGGCATAGCGCTCCCACCAGGCCAGGCGGTCCAGCAGTTTCTGGCCCACCTCGGGCGTGATGGCGCGGCGCGTGAGCATGAACTCCACGCCGTGGATCTCGGGCGTCTCGCTCAGGATGGCCGTGCCGCCGTGGCGCACCAGGATGTCCATCGCCGCGCCCAGCGCCGGGTTGGCCGTGATGCCCGAGAAGCCGTCCGAGCCGCCGCACTCCAGCCCGATCTTCAGGTGGCGGGCGCTCACCGTGCTGCGCCGCGCCGCGTTGGCCTGGGGCAGCATCGCCTCGATGGCCGCGATGCCGGCGGCGATGGTGGCGCGCGTGCCACCCACGTCCTGCATCACCAGCGTGCGCACGCGCTCGCCTTCCTGCAGGCCCTGGGATTCGACGAGAGACGCCACCTGGTTGCGCTCGCAGCCCAGGCCCACGATGAGCACGCCCGCCAGGTTGGGGTGGCGCGCATAGCCGGCCAGCGTGCGCCGCAGCACGTCGAAATGCTCGCTGGGCGACGACATGCCGCAGCCGCTGGCCTGCGCGAAAGCGACCACGCCGTCCACGTGCGGAAAGTCCCGCAGGCGTTCAGGCGTGAAGTGCGCGGCGATCTGCTTGATGACCGTGGCCGAGCAGTTCACCGACGACAAGATGCCGACGAAGTTGCGCGTGCCCACCGAGCCGTCGGCGCGCACAAAGCCCTGGAACGTGGCCTGCTGGGACTCGGGCACGTAATCGACCGGCCGCACATCGGCACCGAAGGCCGGGTCGCGGTAGTAGTCCACCAGTTGCAGGTTGTGGCTGTGCACGTAGTCGCCGGGCTCCAGGTCGCGCGTGGCCACGCCGATCACCGTGTCGTACTTCTTCACCTGCTCGCCCTGGGCGATGCGCCGCGCCGCGATCTTGTGGCCGGCGGGCACCTGGGCGCGCGTGCGCACACCCAGCTCGGGAATCTCCTGGCCCAGCGCCAGCGCGGTCTTGGCGACCAGCACGTTGTCGTGGGGGTGCAGGTGCAGCAGCGGGCTGGCGAGCAGGGCGGGGGCCGTGGGGGCGTTCATTCAGGAGCCTTGTAGGGTGGGGAGCGCGCATCGGTGATGCGCGCGGAGTCGAGCGGCGCTTCAGCTCTTCATCAGCTCGCGCAGCTTGAGCTTGTCGATCAGCACGGTTTCCTTCGCATACACCGTGTTCACATACTTTTCGTAGTCCGGGCCGTCCAGGTACAGCAGCGGGGCGTCGAGCTTGTCGGCCACGGCCTTGAACTCGGGGCTGGCCACGGCCTGCTTGAACGCATCGCGCAGCTTGGCGGCGATGGCCGGGTCCAGGCCCTTGGGCGCGCCGATGCCGTTGGGGGCATCGACCACCACGTCGTAGCCGCATTCGCGCAGCGTGGGCACGTCCTTGAAGCGGGCCGTGCGCTGCTCGCCCCACGTTGCGAGCAGGCGCAGTTTGCCGGCTTCGACATGGGGCGCCCAGGAGCTGGAATCGGCCAGCGCATCCACATGGCCGCCCAGCACGCCCTGCAGCGCCTCGGCCCCGCCCTTGTAGGGCACGTGGTTGAGCTGGATGCCCGCCACGCTGGCGAACTCTTCCATGCCCACGTGCGTGGCGCCGCCCACGCCGGCATGCGCGTACGTGAGCTTGCCGGGGTTCGCCTTGGCGTGCTGCACGAAGTCCTGCAGCGTCTTGAAGGGCGAGCTGGCCGGCACGGCGATGCCGAAGGTCTGGCCCGAGGTGCGGGCGAGGTAGGTGAAGTCCTTGCGCGGGTCGGCCTGCAGCGTGCCCAGCTGCGCAAAGCGCGTGACGGAGATCGGCACCTGGCCGATCGTGTAGCCGTCGGGCTTGGCCGAGGCCAGGGCCTTGGAGCCGATCATGCCGGAGGCACCGGCGCGGTTCTCCACGGCGATGGACTGGCCCAGGATGCGCCCGGCCACCGTGCACAGCGTGCGCATGGACTGGTCGGCTGTGCCGCCGGCAGGCCAGGGGCAGATGAAGGTGATGGGGCGCTCGGGCCAGGTCTGCGCGAAGAGGCGGCCGGAGGTGGCGGCGAGCGCGGCGGCGCCTAGCGCGCCGAGGACGAGCTGGCGCCGTCCGCTGCGTGGGGTGGTCATGGTTGTCTCCTGTTGTTGGTATGCGAACGCCGCCATTGTTCGCAACTGCTGCATGACAATCCAATGAAAATATGGACTGGCTTCATTGCCAGCAGGTTATGAAAGAAGGAACGATGCCATGAGCAAGATCGACCGGGTGCTGCGCTCCAACCTCAAGCTGCGCCATCTGCAGTTGCTGGTGGCGCTGGACCAGTTCCGCCACCTGGGGCGCGCGTCGGAATTTTTGTCCGTCACGCAGCCGGCCGTTTCCAAGACGTTGGCGGAGATCGAGCGCATGTTCGGCCAGCCGCTGTTCGAGCGCTCCACGCGCGGCACCGAGCCCACGGCCGCTGGCGCGAGCGTGGTGCGCTTCGCGCGCTCGGTGCTGGCGGGCTACGAGCGCACGCGCGACGAGATCGCCGCGCAGGCCAGCGGCGCCAGCGGCCGCACCAGCGTGGGCGCCATGGTGGCCGCCACGCCGGTGCTGCTGGCGCAGGCGGTGGAACGGCTCAAGGCCCGCTCGCGCGACACCACGGTGCTGATCGAGGAAGGCGACCTCACGCGCCTGCTGCCCAAGCTGCGCCTGGGCGAGCTGGATCTGTTCGTCGGCCGGCTGGAGCCCGGCTATGCCTCGCCCGACCTGGAGACCGAGGCGCTCTACGCGGACCCGATGGTGGCCGTGGTGCGGCCGGACCACCCCCTGGCGCGCAAGCGCCGCGCCACCTGGGCCGACCTGGCCGCGCAGCCCTGTGTGCTGCCGCCGCCATGGGCCTCGCTGCGCGTCAAGCTGGAGCAGCAGTTCTTCGCGCACGGGCTGCATCCGCCGGCCGACATCGTCGAGTCGGCCTCGTTCCTGTCGCAGATCACCTTCCTGCACCAGCGCGGCGCGGTGGCCTTCATGGCGCGCACGGTGGCCCGCCACTGGGCCGCGCAGGGCATGCTGGTCGTGGTGCGCCTGCCTGTGCCCATCGAACTGCCGCCCGTGGGACTGATCACGCTGCGCGGGCAGGCCATCACGCCGGTGACGGCCGCGCTGGTCGAATGCCTGCACGAGGTGGCGCGCTGACACACGCCACCCGTTGCGGGGGGTGGCGGCATCAGCCGTGCTGCCGCGCCACGGCGGCCACGCAGCGCCCGAGGATCTCCACCCCCTGGGCGATCGCCTCGGGCGAAAGGCTGGCGTAGCCCAGGATCAGCCCGGCCGGTCGCGGCGGCTGCGTGGGTTCGCGAGCGAAGAGCGGTGAGAGCGGATAGACACCCACGCCTTCGCTGCGGGCTGCGTCGGCCACCAGGGCCTCGTGCCGCGGCCACAGGAAGGGCAGCCACAGCACCGCGTGCAGTCCGGCCGCCGTGCCGGCAATTTGTGCGCCTGCGGGCAGATGCCGCGCCACGGCCTCCTCCAGCGCGGCCCGGCGGCGCTCATGCGCCCGGCGCATGCGGCGCACGTGGCGCTCGTACTGGCCGCTGTCGATGAAGGTGGCCAGCGCCTGCTGCTCCAGCACCGGCGCATGCCGGTCGGCCAGCCGCTTGGCCTGGCGGAACACGGGCACCAGCGCCGGCGGCAGCACCAGGTAGCCCAGCCGGATCTGCGGCGACAAGGCCTTGGAGAAGGTGCCCGCATAGATCACGCGGCCCTCGGTGTCGATGGTTTGCAGGGCGTCTATGGGCCGCTGGCCGTAGCGGAATTCGCCGTCGTAGTCGTCCTCCAGGATCCATGCGCCGCAGCGCCGCGCCCAGGCCAGCAGCTCCATGCGGCGGCCGATGGGCAGCACGCCGCCCAGCGGGAACTGGTGCGAGGGCGTCACATAGGCCAGGCGCACGCGCGGATCGCCCTCGGGCAGGTGCGCGGTGTCCAGACCCAGCGCGTCCACCGGCACCGGATGCAGGCGCGCGCCGGTGGCTTCGAAGCTGCGCCGCGCCATCAGGTAGCCGGGTTCTTCGAAGGCGAAGGCGTCGCCTGCGTCCAGCAGCAGGCGTGCGCACAGGTCGATGGCCTGCTGCGAGCCGTGCACGATGAGGATCTGCTGCGCATCGCAGGTGATGCCCCGCGCACGCCGGAGATAGCCCTGCAGCGCCCGGCGGAGGGCGGGGTCGCCTTCGGGCGGTGCGTAGTACAGAGCCGGCTGCGGGCGCAGCAGGCCTGCCTGCCAGGCGCGGCGCCACGCCAGCGCCGGGAAGTCGCGCCCGGCCACCGCGCCGTAGAGAAAGTCGTAGCGCGCCGGTGCCGACGGCGGCAGGGCGGACAGCACGGCATCGCGGACACGGCGGCCGTAGGCCGACAGGGCCGGGGCACTCGGCTGCGTTGCTGCTGCAGCCGCCGCCGGAGGGAGGCCAGAGCGCTGCGGCCCCTGGGGGCTGGCGATGCGGGCCGCCCGGCCAGGCGCCGTGACGAGAAAGCCCTCCGCCGCGAGTTGCTCGTAGGCCGCCGTGACGGTCGTGCGCGACACCCCCAGTTCTGCCGCCAGCGCCCGGGTGGACGGAGCCCGAGCGCCGCCCGGCAGCGTGCCGTCGGCGATCTGGGCGCGCAGCAGGCCGTAGATGCGGCGGCCGGCACCGGAGGCCCGCGGGGCGGCGGGCTGCGGAAACAACTGGCCCATGTGAATTCCTCGCAACTGGACCTTCCCATTGTGCCGGTGGTGCGCGACAGTGCAGGCTGTGCAGCCCGCGCGCTGCGTCTGCGTGAGCCCCACACGATGTACATCCCCGCCCATTTTTCCGTTACCGACCCCGAGGCGCTCGCCCGCGTCGTCCACACCCATCCGCTGGGCATGCTGGTCACCCACCAGGCCGGGGGCGGGCTGGATGCGGACCACATCCCCTTCCTGTTCGACGCGGACGAAGGCCCGCACGGCACGCTGCGCGCCCACGTGGCCCGTGCCAATCCGGTGTGGCAGCGCTGCGCCGGCGGAGCCCCGGTGATGGTCGTCTTCCGCGGGGCCGAGGCCTATGTCTCGCCCAGCTGGTACCCGAGCAAGCACAAGGCGCATCGCCAGGTACCCACATGGAACTACGAGGTGGTGCACGCGCACGGCCTGCTGACCGTGCACGAGGACGCGCGCTTCGTGCGCCGCGTCATCGCCCGCCTCACGCAGCGCCACGAGGCCGGCGAACCCGTGCCCTGGAAGATGGGGGATGCTGCGCCGGGTTTCGTGGACGAACTGCTGGCGCACATCGTCGGCATCGAGATTGCGGTGACCTCCCTCGTCGGCAAGGCCAAGCTGAGCCAGAACAAGGCGCCGTGCGACCGCAAAGGTGCGGCCGACGCGCTGCAGGCGCGGGGCCATCACGCGATGGCCCAGGCCATGCAGGAGGCGGGCTGAGATGGCGGCGCGCAAGCCCGTTGATGGCGCCCCCCGCATCGTCACCGCCACGTTCACCTTCGCACCCGGCAACTACGATGCCGCGTTCCATGCCCTGGACGACACCATCGCCGGCATCGCGAGGGCGCTTCCGGGGTATCTGGGCGAGGAAAGCTGGGAGAACCCGGCCACGGGGCGGGTGTCCAACGTCTACTACTGGGATTCGCTGGCGTCGCTGCAGGCGCTGATGCACCACCCGGACCACCTTGCCGCCAAGGCGCGACAGGCTGATTGGCTGGCGGGCTACCAGGTGGTGATCGCCGAGGTGGTGGCCAGCCATGGCGATGGCCGCATCGAGCACCCGTTGTCGGGGCGGCCTGTGGCGCCCGGCAAGGGCTGAGCCCCGCCAGCGCCCGAGCGCCGGAGCCGCCGTTGCGCCTGTTGCAGGATGACCGGCCGTTGACGGCCGACCATGCTGCGCGGCGTCTATCGACGGTGCAGCGCTCGGTCAGGCCGCGGCGATGGCGGCCGCGATGGCCTCGCCCACCTGCGTGGTGTTGGCCGTGCCGCCCAGGTCCGGCGTCTTCGGACCGCTCTTGATGACTTCCTCGATCGCCGCAACGATCGCATCGTGCGCCTGCCGGCCCGCGCCCTGGCCCTGGGTGAGGAAGTCCAGCATCAGCGCACCCGACCAGACCATGGCGATCGGGTTGGCGATGTTCTTGCCGTAGATGTCCGGCGCCGAGCCGTGCACAGGCTCGAACAGGCTGGGGAAGGTGCGGTCCGGGTTCAGGTTGGCGGACGGCGCCAGGCCGATGGTGCCGGTGGTGGCGGGCCCCAGGTCCGACAGGATGTCGCCGAACAGGTTGGTGGCAGCCACCACGTCGAAGCGGCCGGGCTGCAGCACGAAGCGGGCCGTGAGGATGTCGATGTGCTGCTTGTCCAGCGCGACCTCGGGGTAGTCCTTGGCGACCTCTTCGGCGCGCTGGTCCCACCAGGGCATGCTAATGGCGATGCCGTTGCTCTTGGTGGCCAGCGTGACGTGCTTTCTGGCGCGGCTGTTGGCCAGCTCGAAGGCGTACTTCAGCAGGCGGTTGGCGCCGTGGCGCGAGTAGACCGATTCCTGGATCACGATCTCGCGGTCCGTGCCTTCGTACATGATGCCGCCGAGCGACGTGTACTCGCCCTCGGTGTTCTCGCGCACCACGTAGTAGTCGATGTCGCCGGGCTTGCGGCCGGCCAGCGGGCAGGGCACGCCCTCGAACAGGCGCACGGGACGCAGGTTGATGTACTGGTCGAATTCGCGGCGGAACTTGAGCAGCGAGCCCCACAGCGACACGTGGTCGGGCACGGTGGCGGGCCAGCCGACGGCGCCGAAGAAGATCGCGTCCATGCCCGAGAGCTGGGCCTTCCAGTCGTCCGGCATCATCTTGCCGTGGGCGGCGTAGTAGTCGCAGCTGGCCCATTCGAAGTGCTTGAATGCGAGCGGGATGCCGAAGCGGCGCGCGGCGGCTTCCAGCGCGCGCAGGCCTTCGGGCATCACTTCCTTGCCGATGCCGTCGCCGGCCAGCACGGCGATTTGGTAGGTACGGGACATGGGATCTCCTGAACTGAAAAAGTAGGGGTGGACGACATGCCGCGGGGCCGGGGAGGCCCTTGCAACGGCTGCGGATGGCGCATTGTTGCGCGAACACGCCGCGCCCTACAATGCGCCCACTGTGGTTCCATTGTTCACACAACGTGCATAAATCGCCCGCCACCGAAGACCTGCGCGTCTTCACAGTCGTGGTCCGCAAGGCCAGCTTTGCCGAGGCGGCCACCGAGCTGGGCGCCTCGCCCTCCTACGTCAGCAAGCGCATCCGCCTGCTGGAGGACGACCTGGCCGTGAAGCTGCTGCACCGCACGACGCGGCGCGTGGCGGTGACGGAGGAAGGCGAGCGGGTCTTCCACTGGGCGCTGCGCATCCTGGACGATGTGGACCAGCTGCTGCAGGAGGTGGCCGGCCCCCGCCGCGCGCCGCGCGGCCTGCTGCGGGTGAGCTGCAGCTTCGGCTTCGGGCGTCGCGTGGTGGCGCCCGCGCTGTCGCGGCTTGTGGAGCGGCATCCGGGCCTGCAGGTGCGGCTGGAGGTGTTCGACCGCCTGGTGGATGTGGCGGGCGAGGGCTTCGATCTGGACATCCGCGTGGGCGACGAGATCGCGCCGCACCTCATCGCCCGCCGCCTGGCCGACAACCACCGCGTGCTGTGCGCCGCGCCGGCCTACCTGGTGCGCAAGGGGGCGCCGCGCACGGTGGCCGACCTGGCCAGCCACGACTGCCTGGTCATCAAGGAGCGCGACCACCCCTTCGGCGTCTGGCGGCTGCGCAGCGGCGCGGTGGACGAGACGGTGAAGGTGCGCGGCCCGCTGTCGGCCAACAACGGCGAGATGGCCGTGCAATGGGCGGTGGACGGACGCGGCATCGTGCTGCGCTCGCTGTGGGATGTGGGGCCGGAGCTGGCCTCCGGACGGCTGGTGCGCGTGCTGCCCGACTGGCAGCAGGAGGCCAACATCTGGGCCGTGTACCCCACGCGGCTGGAGCGCTCGGCCAAGGTGCGCGTGGGCGTGGAGTTCCTGCAGGAATGGTTTCGCGAAAGCGGACTGGACCCCGCTGCGGCTCGGGTCCCGGGCGCGGCCGGTGCGTGACGGGTGCTATTAAAAACGAAGCTGCTTGCGCTTATCCCTCTTCGATTTCGGAGTCTTATGACCTTGAAATCATTCCGGGGAAAGCACAAGCAGCTCTGTTTTTGGTAGCGAGCGACGGGGCGCGTTCGAAGCGCGTGCCGCGCAACCGTGCGCCGGGCCGGCGGCCCGGCAAGGGGCGTTCAGCCCGCCAGCGCGGCCTTGACGGCGGCCGAGACCTGGCCCATGTCGGCCTTGCCGGCCAGGCGCGTCTTGACCACGCCCATCACCTTGCCCATGTCGCCGGGGCCCGCGGCGCCCAGCTCGGCCACGATGGCCTTCACGGCGGCCTGCGTTTCCTCGGCCGACATGCGCTCGGGCAGGTAGGCCTGCAGCACGGCCATCTCGGACTTTTCCTTGTCGGCCAGATCCTGGCGGCCCGCGCCTTCGAAGGCGGTGATCGAGTCCTTGCGCTGCTTGATCAGCTTGTCCACGATGGCGACGATGGCCGCGTCGTCCAGTGTGACGCGCTCGTCCACTTCCTTCTGCTTCATCGCGGCCTGCAGCAGGCGGATGGTGCCCAGGCGCTCGCTGTCCTTGGCGCGCATGGCGGTCTTCATGTCTTCGGTGATCTGGTCCTTGAGGCTCATGGCGGCTTCCTTTTTTAATCAGGCAAACGAGACAGAGGGTCTGCCAAAAGGCTTTCTGGCTAGGCGTCAACGCCGCAGGCAGTAGTGTGGCTACGACAAGGCGTTGCAACGACGCCAGAAAGCCTTTTGGCAGACCCGAAAAAACGAAAACCCGCGCTTGGCGTCCCTAGCGCGGGTTTTGCGGCGGTCCTCCTAAGAGGGCTCAACCGGAAGCGGTACTTAGTACAGCTTCTTGGGCAGCTGCATGCTGCGCACGCGCTTGTAGTGGCGCTTGACGGCGGCAGCCTTCTTGCGCTTGCGCTCAGCAGTGGGCTTTTCGTAGAACTCGCGGGCGCGCAGGTCGGTCAGCAGGCCCAGCTTTTCGATGGTGCGCTTGAAGCGGCGCAGTGCCACGTCAAAGGGTTCGTTCTCTTTTACACGGATGGTGGTCATTAGCTAATGGTTTCCAAATGGTGCCTGCAGAGGTCTTGCGGGAGATCGGGCCCTCAGGACGTACATAGCGGTTTCCCCGTCTATAACTAGTATTGGCCGACGGAGGTTTGCCAGCAAAGCCCGACATTATAGCGGCCTGTAAACGGCAGGCAAGGCATGCTGGGCCCGGCCGCATCAACCGTGGTAGTTGCGCGCGTCCGGCGGCGCCTCCTGCCGGGCGTGCAGGCCGTAGTCGCGCAGCACCTGGGCTACGCGCAGGCGGTAGTCGGCAAACACGCCGGCACGGCCCGCGGCCTGCGCGCTGCGGTGCTCCGGCAACGTGCGCCAGCGGGCCACGGCGGCCTCGTCGCGCCAGAACGAGAGCGACAGCAGCTTGCCGGGTTGGCCCAGGCTCTCGAACCGCTCGACCGAGACGAAGCCGTCGATCTGCTCCAGTTGCGCGCGCAGCTCGGCGGCCGTCTGCAGGTACTCGGCCCGGCCGGCCTCGCTGGGCAGCACCTCGAAGATGACCGCGATCATGGCGACACCTCCGGCTGGGCGATGGGCTGGGCGATGGGGTGGGCGATGGGCTGGGCGATGGGCTGGGCCGGTTGCTGGAAGGTGCCTTCCACCACTTCGGTGAAGGTGCGCTCCTCGCGCAGGATGAAGCGCTGGCGCTGCGCCCGCTCGAAGTTGGCCCGTCCCTCCGGATCGGCGCGCAGGCGCACGCGGTAGGCCTCGTACGCGGCCAGGCTGTCGAAGGCGATCAAGCCCCAGGCTTCGTAGTTGGTACCTTCGCTGGGCACGAAGTAGCCCACCAAGTGTCCGCCGCAGCGCGGGATGATGCTGCCCCAGTGTTCGGCGTAGGCACGGAAGGCGTCGAGCTGGAAGGGGTCGATCTCGTAGCGGATGAAGCAGGTGAGGGTCATGCAGGGCTCCTTTGGGTAAGGTGAAGGAATGCGGGCGATCTAGACGTCCATGCCCTTCGTGCGCCCGCTCCACAGCAGCACGAGGGCGATGAGCTGCAGCAGCGCCGCAGCGGCGAAGAACAGTGCCGTGCCTGTGCTGGCGCCCAGCAGCAACGCAAAGGCCATGGGCGCGAGTGCGTACAGCGCCTGCGACAGCGCCACGATGAGGGCGACGACGCGCGCCACGTCCTGCGCGGCGAAGTCCGTCTGCGCCACCAGCGGCGGCAGCGAGGTGGCATTGCCGATCCCGGCGCCGAACAGCACCAGGCCCAGCCACAGTGCGGGCCCGTCACCCGGCGCGGTCAGCAGCACGAGCGAGCCGGCCATCTGCACCCCATAGCTGATGCAGGCCACGGCCCGCCGGTCGCCCACCGAGCGCAGGCACCGGGCAGCCAGCGCCCGGCCTCCCAGTGCGCAGGCCGTGGCCAGCGCCATGGCCCATCCAGCGCCCTGCGGGCCGAGGTGCGGGACCAGCAAGGTGTACAGGTGCGCGACCAGGCCGATCTGCGCGAACAGCCCCAGCGCCATGGCGGCGGCCAGGGTCTGGAAGCGGCGCTCGGCCCACAGCGCGCGGCCTGCCAGCGGCGCCCAGCCGGCGGCCGGCGCCGGTCTCTTATACACGTCTGACG
>JAEWPH010000242.1 GCA_023460715.1 Pseudomonadota bacterium
CGCGCAAACCGTCGCGCACGCCCTGGCGCAGCTGCGCCGCTGGCTGGCGGCCGATCCGCACTGACGGGGCCGCGCGGCACAGCACGTTCTAAGAACGTGTTTACGTTCTAAGACCTGCCACCGCGGCTACGTGGCCGACATGCTGTACGAATCCGGCCTGCGCCCGCCGGCGCTGGACCTGCCCGTGTACCTGCGGGACGCAGCGCAAGAGCTCTAGGCGGACCCGGCGTCCGCGCCGCCCGGGGCCTGGGTCAGGCCGAAGGCCCCAGCCGGTCGATGAGCACGGCGCTGGCGGCGTTCAGCCCCACCACCTCGACCGTGCAGCCGTGGTGGCGCAGGCGCTGCACCACCTTGTCGAGCGCAGCCACGGCGGTGATGTCCCAGAAATGCGCGCCTGCCACGTCGATGCGTACCGCGCGGCCCTCGGCGCCCAGGATGTCGAAGGCCTCGATGAACGCATCGGCCGAGGCGAAGAACACCTGGCCGCTCACGCGCCAGGTGCGCAGGCCGGTGGCCGCATCGTCCTCGGCCCGCACGGCCAGCATGTGCGACACCTTCACGGCGAAGAACACGCCGCTCAGCAGCACGCCCACGGCCACCCCGGCCGCCAGGTTGTGCGTGGCGATGGTGACGACCACCGTGGCCAGCATCACGGCGCTGGACAGGCGCGGGTGGCGCACCAGCGTGCCCAGCGACTTCCAGTCGAAGGTGGACGCCGACACCATCACCATGATGGCCACCAGCGCGATCACCGGCACCCGCGACACCCAGTCCTTGAGCGCCACCATCAGGATCAACAGGAACACGCCCGCGAACAGGGTCGACAAGCGCCCGCGCCCGCCGTACTTCACGTTGCTCACGGCCTGGCCGATCATTCCGCAGCCGGCGATGCCACCGAAGCAGCTGGCCGCCATGTTGGCCAGCCCCAGGCCCGTGCATTCGCGGTTCTTGTCGCTGGGCGTGTCGGTCATCTCGTCCACCACGGCGGCGGTCAGCACGGATTCGAGCAGCCCCACCATGGCGATGGCCAGCGCGGGCAGCAGGATGATGCGCAGCGTCTCCAGCGAGGCAGGCACCTCCGGCAGGCCAAACAGCGGCAGCGCATCGGGCAGCCGGCCCAGATCGGACACCGTGGGCAGAGGCAACCCCAGGCCGGAGGCGATGAGCGTGAGCAGCACCACACAGATCAGCGGCGACGGAATGGCCGTGAGCGCCCGCAGCTGGAGGCGCTGGCCCAGCCACGGCAGGCCGTAGATGACGGCCAGGCCCAGCGCCAGCATGGCCCAGGTGGCGGTGCCCGCGCCGTGCAGGTGCGGCAGCTGGGCCGAGAAGATCAGGATCGCCAGCGCGTTGACGAAGCCCGTGCGCACCGAACTGCTGACGAAACGCATCAGCACCCCGAGCTTGAGCAGCCCGAAGACCACCTGCACGGCCCCCGCCAGCAGCCCCGCCGCCAGCAGATAGCCCAGCCCGTGCGACTGCACCAGCGGCGCGGCCACCAGTGCCACCGAGCCCGCCGCAGCCGACACCATGGCCGGCCGCCCGCCGACGAAGGCGATCACGATGCTGATGACGAACGACGCGAACAGACCCACCGACGGATCGACGCCCGCGACGAACGAGAACGCGATCACCTCGGGAATGAGCGCGAACGTGGCCACGGCCCCGGCGAGCAGCTCGCGCGGAATGCTGGGCGCCCATTCGGCGCGCAGGCGGGTGAGGAAAGAGTGCGAGGGGTTCATGGAACGACAACGCGCGCCAGAGGCGCGCGTCGGATCAAGGGCTGGAAAGAGAAACGCTCAGCGCATCACGCCATCAGGCGTTCGCGCCGCAGCACTTCTTGTACTTCTTGCCGCTGCCGCAGCTGCAGGCATCGTTGCGGCCGGGCGTGGCTTCCTTGCGGATGGACTCGACGCGCGGGCCCATGCTCTTCCAGAGCTGGCGCAGGTCGTACACGGCCCAGATCGCTTCGCCGAAGGTCTCCACGCGCGCCTGGCTGGTGCTGGGCGGGCCGTCTTCGGTGTACATGCAGACTTCGGGCTTGCCGGTGTCGTCCTCGGTCAGTGCGACGATGGCGTCCATGGCATCGTCCAGCCACTGCGCGGCTTCCTTGTCGCGCGGCGCCGCCCAGTCCTCGGGCCAGTTCTCCACGGCGAACATGAAGCCCAGCGCCCAGACCTGGCCGAAGGAGGGGATCTCCTGGCCTTCCATGTCGGCGCGCTCTTCCTCGGGCAGGGCGGCGATGGCGCCGCGCATGTCCATGGCCTCGGGCTGGAACGCCATGTCTTCGTCGAGCGACTTCACATCGGCGTCGAGCTGAGCCGTCACCTCGTTCCAGCGCAGGTCCCACAGTTCCAGGAAGCGGGCCTGCTGCGCGGCATCCTTGAAAGCGGGGAGCAGCGGCAGCGGTTCGCCCTCGGCCACGTCCAGCTCGGCACCGTCGCCCAGCAGCATGGGCAGGTACTCGGCGGCCGGAATGGGCCGGCGCGTGCAGATCAGCGCGGTCAGGAAGCCGTCGCAGAACTCCCACTGCGGGATTTCCTCGGCGCGCGAGCGCAGGTCGTCCAGCAGCGTGTCGAGTTCGTCGAGCTCATCGGCGCCGAGCGCGGAGGTGACGGGCGCCGCGGTCGCGGCATCAGTGGCGGGAGTGGAGGCAGACATGGGGCAGAGGGGATCGAAAGGATTTCTTTATGATCCCGGATCCGGCAGCGTACCCCCTGACGGGCGCGCGCGGGTCGGGAAAAGAGGGCGGCCAGTGTAGCGCCTGCGTCCGCGCGCCGCTTTTTCCGACGATCCGAACCCACCCGCATGCGCCCCAGTCTCCGGCCGCCCATGGCCTTGCTGCCACTTCCGTGTTCCGCCCCGCGCCCGACCGCGCACGCCATGCAGGAGGGGCGCCGATGACGCAGCCCGATCTCCACGCGCCCGCAAGCCCTGCGCAGGCCCCCGCCCCCGACTACGCCGCCTTCCTGGACCACCAGCTGGGTCTGCAGCGCTTTCCCATCGCCAGCTACCGCATCGGCGCCGAGCAGGTGTGGGTCAAGCGGGCGGGAGCGAGCGTGGGGCCGTGGGGCTACCGTGCGCTCGGCCTCTTCGCCACGCTGCTGGGCCTGCAGGCACTGCGGCCCGTTCCCAACCGCGGCGGCCGCGAGGCCATCGCCACCGAGGTGCGCCGCATGCACGCGCTGGCCGCACGCGGCCTGCGGGTGCCCGAGGTCCTGGCCGCTGCGCCCGACGGCTTTTTGATGCGCCACCTGGGCGTGCCCGGCATGGAGGCGCCCTCGCTCGGCAACGCCATGCAGGCGGCCGTGCCCGCCGGCCCGCAGGCGGTGCTGGCGCTGTGGCGCCAGGGCCTGGAGGCACTCACGCACGTGCACGCCCAGGGCCTGTGCCTGAGCCAGGCCTTCGCCCGCAACATGGTGCTGTGCCCCGATGGCGCGCTGGCCTATGTGGACTTCGAGGACGACCCGCAGGCCGCCCTGCCCCTGCCGGTGTGCCAGGTGCGCGACATGCTCTGCTACGCCCACTCCACCGCCATCTACCTGCGCCAGACCGGCGCCCTGGAAGAAGCGCGCACGGACTGGGCCGCGTGGCTGCAGGCCCCGCACCAGCTGCCCGAGGCCCGCGCCGTGCTGGCGACGACCGCCCGTCGCCTGGCGTGGCTGCGCC
>JAEWPH010000243.1 GCA_023460715.1 Pseudomonadota bacterium
CTCCAGCTCCAGCTCCAGCTCCAGCTCCAGCTCCAGCTCCAGCTCCAGCTCCAGCGCCCACGCCGGTCGTCCTGGCGCCTGCGCCCACGCCTGTCGCACCCCCTGCCCCGCTCCCGGCTTCCGTGCCGGTAGCCGCGCCCCAGCCCGTTGTGCCCGGCGCGCCGGCGCCTCTGCCAGTCGCCCTTCCGGAGCCCGCTGCGGAGCGCAAGGGCTGGCTCGATCGCCTGAAGTCCGGCCTGCGCAAGACCGGCACCAGCATCACCACCGTCTTCACCGGCACGCAGATCAACGACGCGCTGTACGACGAGCTGGAAGAGGCCTTGCTCATGGCCGACACCGGCGTCAAGGCGACGCAGCACCTGCTGGACGATCTCAAGCGCCGTGTGAAGGAAGCCAAGGCCACCGACCCGGCGGCCGTGAAGGGCCTGCTGGCCGATGCGCTGGCCGACCTGCTGCGCCCGCTGGAAAAGCCGCTGGTCATCGGCCAGTACACGCCGACGGTGATCATGGTGGCGGGCGTGAACGGCGCGGGCAAGACGACCTCGATCGGCAAGCTCACCAAGCACCTAGCGAATGAAGGAGCCGCCGTGCTGCTGGCCGCGGCCGACACCTTCCGCGCCGCGGCGCGCGAGCAGCTCGGCGTCTGGGCCGACCGCAACACGGTGGAGATCGTCAGCCAGGAAGGCGGCGACCCGGCGGCCGTGAGCTTCGACGCCGTCACGGCCGGCAAGGCCCGCAACAAGGATGTGGTGCTGGTCGACACTGCGGGCCGCCTGCCCACGCAGCTGCACCTGATGCAGGAGCTGCAGAAGATCCGCCGCGTAGTCACCAAGGCCGATGCGACCGCGCCGCACGAAGTGCTGCTGGTGATCGACGGCAACACCGGCCAGAACGCGCTGGCGCAGGTGCGCGCCTTCGACGACGCGCTGCAGCTCACCGGCCTGATCGTCACCAAGCTGGACGGCACTGCCAAGGGCGGCGTGCTGGCCGCCATCGCGCAGGAGCGGCCGGTGCCGGTCTACTTCATCGGCGTGGGCGAGAAGCTGGAAGACCTGGAGACCTTCAACGCCCGCGAGTTCGCGCAGGCCCTGTTGAACTGAGCGCCGCAGGCCCGTGCCGGCCGGGCCCGCCGCATCCGCCCAGGGCGCACCTCCGCGCGCTTACAGGCGTTCGAGCACCGTCGCGATGCCCTGGCCGCCGCCGATGCACTGCGTCGAGAGTGCATAGCGTCCCTGCCCGCGCTGCAGCAGCGCGGCCGCCTTGCCGGTGATGCGCGCGCCGGTCGCCCCCAGCGGATGGCCGATGGACAGGCCGCCGCCATCCAGGTTCGCCTTCGCCGGATCCATACCCAGGGCGCGCATGCACGCCAGCGCCTGCGAGGAAAAGGCCTCGTTGATCTCCACGACGTCGATGGCGTCCAGGTCCAGCCCCGCGCGGGCCAGCGCCTTGCGGGTCGCGGGCACGGGGCCCATGCCCATCTCGGTCGGATCGCAGCCGATGGTGGCGAAGCTGCGGATGCGCGCCAGCGGCTGCAGTCCGTGGCGCACGGCGAAGTCCTCGCTGGTCACCAGCACGGCGGCGGCGCCGTCGGTCAGGGGCGACGAGGTGCCCGCCGTCACCACCCCGTCGGGGCGGAAGGCCGGCTTCAGCCCGGCGAGCGCCTCGGCCGTCGTGCACGGGCGGATGCAGCCGTCTTCATCGACCTGGGTGCCGTCCGGCGTGGTGATGCGGACGATCTCATCGCGCAGGCGGCCGGCATCCCGCGCGGCCGCGGCCTTGCGGTGCGAATCGACCGCGAACTGCTCCTGGTCCGCGCGCGACACCTGGTAGCGCTGCGCCACGTTCTCCGCCGTCTCGCCCATGCTGATGTAGGCCTGCGGGAAGCGATCCATCAGCTCCGGGCTCGGGTCGAAATGCAGGCCGCCTTGGGGCACCATGGTCATCGACTCGACACCGGCGCATACGAAGGCCTCGCCCATGCCGGCCTCGATCTGCGCAGCTGCCATGTGGATGGCCGACATGGACGAGCCGCAGAACCGGTTGATCGTCATGCCGCCCACCTGCTCGGGCAGCCCGGCAAGAAAGCCGACCAGCCGCGCAAGGTTGTTGCCCTGCGGCCCCTCGGGGTAGGCACAGCCGAGAATGATGTCCTCGATCAGCGCCGGGTCGATGTCGGCCCGCTGCACGAGGGCGCCGACCACCTGCGCGGCCAGGGTATCGGGGCGCGTGCCCGCCAGCGCGCCCTTGCGTGCCGGATGGAAGGGAGAGCGGGCATACGAGGCGATCACGGCTTTCATGGAAACTCCTTGAATGGACGAACGAACAATGGCGATGCGGTCGATCCGGAAGCCGAGGCGGACGCGCCGGGCCGGCGCCTGCGCGGCCCCGTGGCCAGGCGTTGCGCCTTGTGCACCGTGCCGCCCCAACAGCATTCCGGCTCCCGTCCGTTCATTGTATTACGATCATAATTTTAAAGAAGGGGTGCTGTGATGCGCTATGCCTCCGGACAGAAGGAACTCACGCGCCAGAAGATGGTGGACACCGCGGCCCTGGTGCTGCGCCGTGACGGCATCGCCGCGGCCGGAGTGGCCACGCTGATGGCGGAAGCGGGGCTGACGAACGGTGCCTTCTACGCCCATTTCGACAGCAAGGAAGCCCTGGTGGCCGAGGCGGTGGTGGCCGCGCTGAAGGAGACCGCGGCTACCCTGGCCCGGACGGTGGCCGAAACTGCCGAGGGCCACCGGCTCGACGCACTGATCGACCGTTACCTGGATGCGCGCCACGCGGCCCATCCCGAGCGCGGCTGCGCCGTCACCGCCCTCGGGCCGGAGCTCGCCCGCCGGCCGCCGGAGACGCGGGCTGCCGTCGGCGCCGCCATCGACGATCTCATCGGCGTCATCGTGTCGGCCCTGCCGCCCGGCCACCGGGATCCGCTGGCCGCCGGCCGCGCCGTGTTCGGCTGCATGGTGGGCACCCTCCAGCTGGCGCGCGTTGCTGAACCCGGCGCGCAGGCGGACATCCTGCGGGGCGGAGCCGCCGCTGCCCGCCTGCTGGGCCGACCGGCAGGCTGAGGCCGCTCAGTCAGCGCAGCGCAGCGGCCCGCCCGCGGCGCCTGCCGCTGGTCAGCGCAGCCGTGGCCCGCTGCGCACCGATTCGATGCTGCCGTTGTGCACGCGGACGATGCCCAGGAAGTTGCCGTCGCCGCGGTCGTAGGTCCACTCTTCCATGGGCACGCACTGGTTCGCCAGCACCGCGCCGGGGCCGTAAGGACGGTACGGCAAGGCGACCCAGCCCAACTGCAGCATGGGCACGCACACGGCCTGGCGGAACACCGGCTCCCCGCACTTCTGCAGCAGCGCCACCAGCGGTTCGCCCTTGCCCACGAGCCGACCATTGCAGCGCATCGATTCGGAGGCCTGCGCGTGCGGCGGCGCCATCGCGCAGGCCGCCGCGACGGCCCACGCAGCGGTCAAGGTGCGAGACGTCGCGCGTACGACCAGGCGATGCAGGAGGGGGCGCAGTGGCATGGCCGGGAGCTTAACCCCGCCCAGCCCGCCATGCCCGCGGTAGACTGCCCGTCCCCCTCCCCAGCACCCGCCATGGCCATCGAAATCGAACGCAAATACCTCGTCGCCGACCCCTCCGTCGTGGTGGGCCGGACCGGCGTGCGCATGGCGCAGGGCTACATCGCCGACAACGGCATGTGGGTGCGGGTGCGCATTGCCGGCAACGACGGTTTTCTCACGCTCAAGGGCCCGTCGCGCGGCCTGTCCCGGGCCGAATTCGAGTACGCGATTCCGCTGGCCGACGCCCAGGCGCTGCTGGCCGACCACTGCGCCCACGGCGCGCTGGAGAAGGTGCGCTACATCGTGCCGGTGGAGGGTTTCGACTTCGAGGTCGATGTCTTCGAAGGCCCGCTGGCCGGCTTGGTCACGGCCGAAATCGAGTTGGCCAGCGAAGGCGTCCAGCCGCCCACGCCGGCCTGGCTGGGCGCGGAAGTGACGGAGGACCTGCGCTACAGCAACGCGCAGCTGGCCAAGGCCCGCCGGATTCCCCAGCCGGCGACGCTGGGGTAGGCGCCCAGACAACGGCCCGTTGCGCCGGCCGGCCGAAAGAGTCCACCATCAAGCGCGCTCAGCACCGCCGTCCACCTGCTGCGCCACCCAGTCCGCATAGTCTGCGGCCGCCAGTTCCGTACGCACCAGCAGCTGAGGCACCTCGTAGCCATGGGCTTCGCGCAGCCACGCCAGCAGGGCGGGCACTGCGGCTGGCAGCGTCTTGCAGACCAGGCGCCATTCGGGTTCTTCGCACTGCTGACCCTTCCACATGTAGTGCGAGGTGATGCGCTCCACCTGCACGCAGGCCGCGCGGCGGGCCTGCACCGCGCCCCGGGCCAGACGGGCGGCGTCGGCCTCGGAGCCTACGGTGGTGGTCACGACGGCAACCGGCGCGGTGGCGGAAGGGGGAACGGTGTTCACGGAGGGCACCTTCATGCTCCTCAAAAGATAGCTACCTGCGCTTATCCATCAAGCGCTTGCGGCCATTTTTACCCTAAACCCCGCTATCGGATCAACCAGGGCGCCGTGCCGCCCGGGCCTTGCCCAGGCTCACCACCAGAATGCCGCCCACGATGCACAGCCCGCCCAGTGCCAGCGGCAGCCCCAGGGGCTCGCCCAGGAAGAGCACGGACGCCAGCAGCCCCACCACCGGCACGCCCAGCATCGCGGTGGACATGCCCGTGGCCGACAGCTGCATGCTCGCCGCATTCACGGCGCAGAAGCAGAACGCCGTGGCCAGCGGGCCGACGAACAGCACCGTCTCCCACAGGGCCGTGCTGCCGTCGCCGGTGAAGGGCCCCTCGAAGCCGTAGGCCAGCGCCAGCAGCGGCACGGTGGCAGTCAGCATCTGCCAGGGCGCCAGCTGGTAGGCGGACGAATCGGCCTTGAAGTAGCGCAGGTGCAGAATGGTCATGCCCCACAGGAAGGAGCCGGCCATCAGCATCAGGTTGGCGTGGACCAATGCGGTGTTCGTCCAGTCCATGGCCAGCGGGTTGAACAGCACGCCCAGGCCCAGCAGCCCCAGCGCCAGCCCGCCGCACTGCAGGCGCGACAGCCGCTCGCGGAACACCCATACGGCCACCGGCGTGACCCAGAGCGGCGTGGTGTAGGCCAGCACGGCGGAGCGGCCGGCGGGCACCTGCGTCATGGCGATGGACCCGAGCGCGGTAAAGGCCATCATCTGCACCAGGCCGACGCTGGCGATCAGCGGCAGGTCGCGCCGCGTGGGCACCTTGAGCGAGCCGGCCGCCAGCTGGATGGCGAACAGGCACAGCCCGCCCGTGGCGAAGCGCAGCGCAGAGAACCACAGCGGCGTCACATGGTCCAGCCCGGCCTTCATCACCGGCCAGTTGCAGCCCCAGACCAGAATGGCGAGCGCCAGCAGCAGCACCTTGCTGCGGACGGCCCAGGCCGTGCCCGCTCCCCAGGAAAAAATCGAGAAGGAAAGAGCGGCGGAACGGCTGGACATGGGAGGCGTAGCAGGGATCGGGGAAAACCCTGAATCCTAGGCAGTCACCGCCAGTGATTGCATCCGGTTTTGCCTGCCAATTCCCATCACGGAACATAGATTCACCACACAACAGCCACTTCATGGACAATTTCACCCATGAAGAAACTGGACAAGGTGGACATCGGCATCCTGAACCTGCTGCAGGAGGACGCCGGCATGACCAATGCGGAGCTGGCCAAGGCCGTGCACCTCTCCGCCACGCCCTGCTACAACCGCGTGAAGGCGATGGAAGACCTGGGCCTGATCCAGCGACAGGTCACGCTGCTGGACCCGGAAATCCTGGGCCTGCACCTCAACGTGTTCATCCACGTGAGCCTGGAGAAGCAGTTCCAGAGTGCGCTGGAACAGTTCGAGGCCACGATCGCCGCGCGGCCCGAGGTGATGGAGTGCTATCTGATGACGGGCGACGCCGACTACCTGCTGCGCGTGCTGGTGCCCGACATCAAGGCGCTGGAGGCGTTCATCCGCCAGCTGACCACGGCGCCGGGTGTGGCGCGCATCCGTTCCAGCTTCGCGCTCAAGCAGGTGCGCTACAAGACGGCGCTACCCCTGCCCGACAACGGAATGACGTTGCCCGCGCGCGAATGAGTGATTGATTGAATGAGTGGTCGGCGGACAACGCGGCAGTGCACGCCGCGCCTCACTCGGCCTTGATGTTGTGGTCCTTCACCACCTTGCCCCAGCGCACGCTCTCGGCCTGCATCCATTGGGCGATCTGGGCGCGGTTCATGTCGGTGGCCTCGGAGCCCAGTTCTTCCAGACGCTTCTTGATGTCGGGCCGCGCAACGATGCGCTGGATCTCGGCCTGCAGCTTGTCGAGGATGGCCGGCGGCGTGCCGGCGGGCGCCAGCAGGCCCTGCCAGGAGCCCGTGACGAAGCCTGGAATCTGCGACGCCACCGTGGGTACGCCCGGCGTGGCTGCGAAGGGTTTGGCGCTGGTGACGGCGATCGCCTTCACCTTGCCGCCTGTCACCAGGGGCTTGGTGGCCAGCACGCTGGCCATGGCGGAATCGATCTGCCCACCAGCCAGATCGGCCAGCGCCTGGGCGCCGCCCTTGTAGCCGATGACGTTGAACTCGAAGCCCTTGTTCTGCGCCAACTGGATGCCCGCGAGCTGACTGATGGCCGCCAGCGGCGTACCGAAGCTGACCGGCTGGCCGCTCTTCTTGGCATACGCGGCCAGTTCGTCGATGTTCATGGCCGGCAGGTCTTGGCGCACCACCAGCAGGTGCGGCGAGTAGGCCGGAATGGCGATGGGCGCCAGGTCCTTGGTCGGGCTGTAGTTCAGCTGCGGCATGACGGCCGGGCCGATGGTCAGCACGCTCATGTCCAACAGCAGCAGGTTGTAGCCGTCGGGTGCCGACTTGGCGACGAACGAGGCACCGATGTGCCCGTTGGCCCCCGCCTTGTTCTCCACCACCACGGGCTGCTTCAGCGCATCGCCCAGTTCCTTGCCCAGCAGCCGCGCCAGCACGTCGGACGTGCCGCCCGCCGGGTTGGGCACGGTGATGCGGATCATCTTGTTCGGATAGCCCGCCGCGTCCTGCGCGTGGGTGGCCACCGAGGCACCGCCCAGCGCCAAGGCGGCCGCCATACCGAGGGCCGCACGGCGGCCGATGAGGGAAGAGGAAGAAGTGGCGCGGGCGCCCGGATGCACAGTCGTCATGTTTGTCTCCATGGATGGCTTGTGAAAGAGGGAAGTCGCGGAAAACCGTCGCCTGTGCCGGCGCTCAGTTCCCTGCGTGGATCACGTTGGCCAGCGGCTCGCCCTGCGCGAGCTTCTGCACGTTGGCGGCCATGAAGGCGTAGCGCCGGTCCAGCAGCGCCGGCGTGATGGCCGAGATGTGGGGCGTGGCGCGCACATTGGGCAAGGCATGCAGCGGCCAGCGCGAGGGGGCGACCGGCGCCTGCCCTTTCTTGGGGTACTGGTACCAGACGTCGAGCACGGCGCGGCCCAGGCGCTGCGTGTGCAGGGCGTCGTACAGCGCCTCTTCGTCCACCACTTCGGCCCGCGCCACGTTCACCAGCAGCGCGCCCGCAGGCAGCAGCGCAAGCTGACGCCGGCCGATCAGGCCGCGTGTGCTGTCGTCCAGCGGGCAGCAGACCACCAGGTGCTGCACGCGGGGAAGCGCCTCATCGAGGTCGGCCACGGCCACCGTCTCGTGCGCCAGCTCCGGCGCCTGGGCCTTGCCGCTGCGCGTGATGGCGATCACCTGCATGCCGAGCGCGCGGGCGCGGCGGGCGATCTCTTGCCCGATGTGGCCGAAGCCCAGGATGCCGAGCGTCTTGCCGTGCGCCTCGTCGTGCTGGGGCCGTGCCGCATACGACTGCGCCCAGGCCTCGGCATCCAGGCGCGCCGGGTACTTCCAGAGCTGCAGCGAATGCTCAAGGATGGCGTGCAGCGTGAATTCGGCGATCGGCACCTCATGGCCGTGCACATTGCACACCGGGGTGCCCGCCGGCAGCGCCGCCAGCGCGATCTGCTCCGCGCCGGCGCCTGGCACATGCACCAGGCGGCAGCGCAGGCGTGCGGCCTCGTCGGCCGTGATGCTGTTGCTGATGACCACATCCGCCGCGATGTCCCCTGTCTCGGGGAATCGGTCGAGGCCTTGCACCTCATGGCCCGCCCCCAGCAGCGCCTGCAGGCGCGGTGCGTTGGGGGCGTGGAGTCCGACGATCTTGATCTGCATGGAAGACGTTTCTGTAGAGGGGATGAAGGGAGTCACTCAGCGGGTCTCGCGCACGATGAGCCCGGGCTGCTGCTTGAAGCTGTCCTGCAGCTTCGTACCCAACCCTGCAGCAACCGGGGGCTGGGCCTGGCCGCCGTCGATCACCGGCAGTTGCGTGACGATGTCGCGGTACCAGGTGGCCAGCGTGGCCCGCACCACCTCCTGGTAGATCGCGGTGGGCGCATGCAGCGCCATGTGCAGCCCGGCCATCAGCGTGACGGGGCCCGTGCAGTCGTGCGGTGCCAGCGGCCGGTTGTAGGCCTGCGCCAGGGCGGCGATCTTGCGGCCCTCGGTGAAGCCGCCGCACCAGGCCAGGTCCAGCATGACCACGTCGAGCGCGTCGCCAGCCAGCAGGTCGCGGAAGGGGCGCAGCCCGCCCAGGGTCTCGCTGCCGCAGATCTGCACGCGCGTGCGGCGGCGCAGGTCGGCCAGGCCGGCGACATCGTCCATCTTGTTCAGCGGGTCTTCGACCCAGAACACGTCGTAGTCCTCCAGCGCCTGACAGATGCGCAGCGCCGAATGGCCACCGAACAGGCTGTGCAGTTCGCACATCACCTCGATCTGGTTGCCCACGGCCTCGCGGATCCGGCGGAAGGGCTCCAGGCCCTTTTCCAGGTCCGGCAGGCTGATGAGGTGGCCCTGGCTGGCGGGTGCGTAGATGTCGAACGGCCAGATCTTCATGGCCTTGTAGCCTTCGGCCAGCAGGCTCTTGGCGAGCTTGCCGGCGTCGCGCATAAAGGCGACCTGGTCGTCGTAGGGGCCGTCGGACTGGTCCGTGGCCCCGATGTCGCGGCGCTTGCCGTTGGTGTTGAACGTATAGCCCGCGCAGGTGTTGTAGACCGGAATCGTCGGCCGCGCACCGCCGCCCAGCGCCTGGTAGATGGGCACGCCCTGCCGCTGGCCGGCCAGGTCCCACAGGGCGATGTCGACCGCGCTGGCGGCACGCACCTCGGCGCCCGAGCTGTTGTAGCCCACATAGGGCGTGAGCAGATGTCGCGAGATGCCCTCGATATGCCGCGCATCGCGCCCCAGCAGCCAGGGCGCCAGCTCTTCGTGCAGGCAGGTATCGACGGTGGCCGCGCCGCGAAAGGTCTCGCCCAGGCCGACCAGCCCGTCGTCGGTGGCAAGCTCCAGCCAGATCAGGCTGGGACGGTCCGGCAGCCGGTAGGTGCGCAGGGATCGGATGGTTGACATTGTTTACAGCTTTTTATATCTTTAGCGAACAGGCGACAGTGTGTTTCGGTAGGAAAACAGTGTCTTTTCTCTGTCATCCGGCTGTCAATTGCAATCACTCCGTCGTTTTCCCTGTAAATTTCTGACAAGAGCAACCGCTGATGCTGGGTGACAAGGTCTATGCCGATCTGCTGCAACTGCTGGGCACGCCCGGCTTCGAGCCCCGCGCACGCATGCCGGCGGAAACGGCGCTGGCCGAGCGGCTGGGCGTTTCCCGGCCGGTGCTGCGGCAAGCCCTGTCCCGCCTGCGGGACGAAGGGCTGGTGCAGACGCTCAAGGGCTCGGGCAACTTCGTGGCCGACACGCTGCCCACGCGCGAGGCGCCGTTCTTCGGCACGCTGAACCACATCGCGGACATCCGCGCGTTCCTGGAATTCCGCTGCTGCATGGAAGGAGAGGCAGCCGCTCTCGCGGCTCTCGCGCGCACGGCGGACCAGCTGGAACACATCCGGGCCTGCCGCGACCGGTTTGAGCAGGCGCTGACCCACGGCCGGGATGCGCTGGAGGAAGACATCGCCTTCCACGAGGCGATCTCGCAGGCCTGCGGGAACCGGTTCTTCGGCATGACGATTGCCGCCTTCGCCCCGCAGACGCGCTTCAGCATCGGCCTGGTGCGCAGCATTGCCGGCAAACCCCGGGGCGAGCGCCTGGCCGATGTCTGCCGCGAGCACGCCCACATCGAGCAAGCCATCGCCCAGCAGGACGCGCCCGCCGCCCGCCAGGCCATGGAATCCCACCTGCGCGGAGGCATAGCCCGCTTGTTCGGCCAGTGAGCCGTGTCGGCCGGTAGGGGTCCGCGGCGATTAGGCCGGGTTCGGGCAACACTGTGTTCGCCAAGCGCGGCTGCGGCAGACTTTGGGAGGTGCCACCGGGCATTTTTACTACTAAAAATATAGCTGCACGCGCTTGATTTACAGGCGTAAAAGCCCAATTTGAGCATCAATCCAGAATTCGCTCCGTCCTACGAATTCGGGGGAACTCGTCCCTTAGCACTCCCTCTAACGGAGTGCTAACATGATTGCCTGGAAGAAAGGATTTCTGGAATGACTGTTCAATCTGGAACCGCGACGACGACCCTGGCGCATGCCAACCCCTGGGCGCTCGTGCCGCCCCTGGGGAATCTGGATGCCTATATCTCGGCCGTCAACCGCCTTCCCCTGCTGACGCTCGAAGAAGAGCAGAAATACGCGCGCCAGCTCAAGGAAAACAACGACGTGGACGCCGCCGGCCGGCTGGTGATGTCGCACCTGCGCCTGGTCGTGTCCATCGCCCGCCAGTACCTGGGCTACGGCCTGCCGCACGGCGACCTGATCCAGGAAGGCAACGTCGGCCTGATGAAGGCCGTCAAGCGCTTCGACCCCGACCAGGGCGTGCGCCTGGTGAGCTACGCCATGCACTGGATCAAGGCCGAGATCCATGAGTACATCCTGAAGAACTGGCGCATGGTGAAGGTGGCGACCACCAAGAGCCAGCGCAAGCTGTTCTTCAACCTGCGCTCGATGAAGCAGGGCTTCAAGGCCGACGCCGCCGCGGCAGACGCTGGCACACACCGCGAGACGCTGACCGACCACGAAATCGATGTCGTGGCCGCGCACCTGAACGTCAAGCGCGAGGAAGTGATCGAGATGGAAACCCGCCTCTCGGGCGGCGACGTGCTGTTGGACCCCTCTCCATCCGACGACGGCGAGCAGGCCTTCGGCCCCATCGCCTACCTGGCGGACGGCTCCCATGAGCCCACGGCCATGATCGAAAGCCGCCAGCGCGACGTGTTGGCGACGGACGGCATCGCCACGGCCCTGGAGAGCCTGGACGACCGCAGCCGCCGCATCGTGGAAGAGCGCTGGCTCAAGGTGAACGACGATGGCTCCGGCGGCATGACGCTGCACGAACTGGCCGCGGTCTACGGCGTGAGCGCCGAGCGCATCCGCCAGATCGAGGTGGCCGCCATGAAGAAGATGAAGAAGGCGCTGGCCGAGTACGCCTGACGCCTGCCCCTCGCCCTGCAGGGCGGGGCGATAATCCGGCGCGCGGTCCCCCAGGGCCGCGCGCCTTTTTCATGGCCGGACGGGCAGCACGCCCCGCGCACCGCGCCCGGCCCCTGGAGTCCATCGCCATGCCCTGCACCCTGCCCTTGTCCACCCGCCGCGCCGCACTGCGGCTGATCACGCTCTCTGCCCTCTGTGCCGCAGCCGCGGGCAGCGCTGTCGCGCAGTCCACGCCTGCCACCCCGGGCTGGCCGACCAAGCCGCTGCGCATCGTCGTGGGCTTTCCGCCGGGGTCCTCGCCCGACCTCACCGCGCGCACGTTCTCGGAGCCGCTGGCGCGGGCCATCGGCCAACCGGTGATCGTCGAGAACAAGGTGGGCGCGGGCGGCAATATCGGTGCCGACGCCGTGGCCAAGGCCACCGACGGCCACACGATCGGCCTGTTCATCAACGGCAACATGACCATCGCGCGGCTCATCAACCCGGCCGTGCCGTACGACCCGCAAAAGGACCTGGCGCCGCTGAGCCTGATCGGCGTCTCGCCGCTGGTGCTGACCGCGCCGGTCGGCCAGAGCGGCGTGCCCGCCACCGGCGATGCCCGCGCCTTCCTGGAAGCCGCGCGCCAAGCCGGCGACCGCTGGAGCTACGGCACGCCGGGCGTGGGCACCGTCGGCCACCTGGGCACGGAGCTGCTCAAGGCCCGCGCGGGCATCGCCCCTGTGCACGTGCCCTACCCCGGCTACCCGCAGGTGGCCACGGCCATGCTGGGCGGGCAGCTGCAGATGGCCCTGCTGCCGCCGGCGCTGGCGCTGGCCCAGGAGCGCACGGGCAAGCTGCGCCTGATCGGCGTGACCTCCGCCGGCCGCAGCACGCTGGCGCCCGGCGTGCCCAGCCTGGCTGAAGCAGGTGTGAAGGATCTGAACCTGGAGATCTGGAACGCCTTCGCCGCGCCCGCCTCCATGCCGGCGCCCGTGCGGGCCCGCCTGTCGGCCGCCATCGTGGAGATCGCACGCAGCCCGGACATCCGCGCCAAGCTGTTCCAGCAGGGCTGGCAGGCGGTGGGCAGTTCCGCCGAAGGCCTGACCAACCGCATCCAGGCGGACACCGCCACCATGGGCCGGGTGATCCGCGAGCAGAAGATCCGCGCCGAATAGCCGCGCGCCCGGCCGTAGCGAGCCGGTGGGCACACCGCCCGCGGGACGGCTGCGGCCACCCTGCCCTGCAGCCCAACATTGATGTAGGTCATGCCGGTCCGGCGGCCCCGCCGGCAGACTGTGGGTTTCCATTGGAGACCCTGCATGCCTTCCTTCCGCATCGCTGTCATCGGCGCCGGCCAGACCGGCGCTCCCCTCTTGCAACAGCTGCTGGAGGCCCCCTTCGTCGAGCTGGCCGGTGTGGCCGACCTCGATCTGGACATGCCGGGCATCGCCCTGGCGCGCCAGCACGGCGTGCCGGTCACCACCCGGTTCCTGGACCTGCTGGGTGCCGACGCGCCGGTGGACATCGTCATCGACGTGACCGGCCAGAGCGCCGTGCGCGACGCCCTGCGCAAGCACATGGTGGACAGCGGCAACACCCACACGGTGATCATGCATGAGCGCATCGCGCTGCTGCTGATGTCGCTGTCGGCCGGCCAGCATGTGTCCGGCAAGCACGGCGATCTGGCCTACGCCTGACCGCCCCACCTTTACTCCTGAATCAATAGCTGATTGCGCTTGCTCCTATTGGGCTGAAGGCAATTTTCCACCCAACCCCGCCGACAGCCCAGCCCCGGGGGCCTGCAGCGCCCGGAGCCACCCGACCCGATGGCCCTTCTTCCATGACACATACCGACGAGCCGGCCCGCAAAACCTGTCCTGACTGCGCCTGCCAGCCACAATGCCTGCTGGGCCGCCAGGACGACGCGGTGCGCGAAGCCTGGGCGCCCTTCATCACGGAGCGGCGTTTCCGCAAGGGCGAGGTGCTGCAGCGCCAGGCCGACGGCAACGCCACGCTGCAGGTCGTGAAAGTGGGCACGCTGATCCAGCACCGCCGTGGCGAGGACGGCGTGGACCGGCCCGTGGGCATGGCCGGCTGCGGCCAGGCCCTGGGCGTGCCAGCCCTGCTGGCCCATCCCGCCGAGCTGACCAGCGTGGCCGTCATGCCAGGACGCGTGTGCGAGGTGGACGCGGCCGCGGTGACGCGGCGTGGCCTGGTGACGGCGGACTTCCTCACCGAGCTGGCGCGCGAGCAGATGCAGGCCCACTCCCGGCTGGCGGACTGGGCGCGCATCATGCACGTGCGCGGCGTGACGGGGCAGCTCGCCGGTGCGCTGCTGCAGCTGGCCGACATCCAGCGCAGCACGCTGGTGCGCCTGCCCAGCCACACGGTGCTGGCTTCGCTGCTGGCGACCACCCGCGAGACCATCGCCCGCGCCCTGGCGGCGCTGGCGCTGCAGCAAGGCATCGTGCGGCATGACCGGTGGCACTGCGCCATCCAGCGCGACGCACTGGTGGAGCTTTCGCGCGGGGGCCGGCAACTGCCGCGACCGCAGCGCGCCGCAGGGGCCGCTGCGCTGGCCACCGAGAC
>JAEWPH010000244.1 GCA_023460715.1 Pseudomonadota bacterium
GTCGTCGGCAGCGTCAGATGTTGTATAAGAGACAGCCGCAGCGCTGGCGCCGCACCCCCGAGCGGCTGGCCCTGCTGGCCGCCCAGGCGCTGCCCGTGCGCGCCGACCGCATCGCCGCCCTGCTGGCCCAGGCCCCGCTGGGCCTGGACCTGGCCGCCACCGCCCGCGCCGAGGGCCTGGCCCGGCCGGACGACCTGCCCCTGCCGCCCGGCGCCGTGCCCATCGTCGGTGCCGGTGCCGGTGCCGGCCTCGTCGCCATCGCCCCGGCCGCGCTGGCCGCCCTGCAGGCGCAGGCCGTGGAGAAGCTGCGCGCCTTCCACGCCAGCACGCCGGAAGAGATCGGCCCCGACACCCGCCGCCTCAAGCGCCTGGCCGCCCCGCGCGCCAGCGACGCGCTGTGGCAGCACGCCATCGACAGCCTGGTGGCGCAGGGCGCCATCGCGCGCAGCCACCACTGGCTGCATTTGCCGGACCACGCGGCCCGCATGAACGCGGCGGAAGAGCAGCTCGCGCAGCGCCTGATGCCCGCCCTGGCCGAAGGCGCGTTCGACCCGCCCTGGGTGCGCACCCTCGCCAAGGATCTGAACGTGGCTGAGGCCGTGGTGCGCCAGACCCTGGCCAGCATGGCGCGCCGGGGCATGGTCTTCCAGGTGGTCAAAGACCTGTACTATCCCGTCACCACGGTCGAGCAGCTGGCCGCCATCGCCCGCCGATGCATCGCGCAGGAGGGCAGCGGCACCGAACAGGGCCTGCAGGCCGCCAGCTTCCGCGACGCCACCGGCCTGGGCCGCAAACGCGCCATCCAGCTGCTGGAGTTCTTCGACCGCGTGGGCTTCACCCGCCGCGTGAAGGACGCGCACCTGCTGCGCCCCGGCACGCCGCTGTTCGGCGACCGCGCCTGATGCGGTGCGAGGTGGGCTGAGCGTTGGCTGGATTGATTAGATGAAGAGATGCTTTCGGCTGCAACGGCCGGAAGCCATGGAAGGGAAGCGCTCCCGGTGGGGCGCCCGGGCTTCAAACCCGGTGGACTGCGCCACGCGTGGTCGGTGGGTTCGACTCCCTCTCCCTTCCGCCGTCGGTCCACATGCAGGACTTTTTTGGTTGCGCCAAGTAGCACTGGCTTGGTGGGTCCGTATAGACACCGCATGCTGCCGCGATTTAGCCCGATTCTGTAACTATCATTGGTTCCTAAATCTAGTAACTTCAGAAAACCAGATGACTCTCACCGATGTCCTGATGATCCTAGCGACCTTGCTGAGTCCGGTCATTGCCGTCCAAGTCACAAGATCCCTCGATGATCGGAATGAAGAGCGTGGTCGAAAGATTAGGATTTTTAAAACTCTAATGGCGACTAGGGCATACAGCATTTCGCCAGCACATGTCGAAGCGCTGAATTCAATTGACCTTGAGTTCTCTCCCAAACGACGATTAGAGAAGAACGTGTTAGATGTTTGGCAGCAGTACTTGGACCATCTGGGACAAACATCAATGGACTCGAACGCCTGGGGCATTCGAAGAACAGATCTTCTTGTGGATCTGCTTTACGCAATGGGTAAGTGCGTCGGCTACGACTTCAACAAGGTACAAATTAAAAACGGTACCTACTCGCCTACAGCGCATAGCCGTATCGAAGACGAGCAGACCCGGATCCGTGCGATGACGCTGGAAGTGCTTGAAGGAAAACGTGATTTCCCAATGCGGGTCACCAATATTCCTCCACAGAGCAACCCTGAAAGCTAGTCTCTCTGCCCAAGGGCCGCCTATGGCGTCCGCTGATTCAAGCTTTGGTCCTCGACTCTCACTTGCGCCACCCCTGGCTCAACCTGCCCTACCACTACAGCCGACCCAAACCCTTCCCGCTCAAACACCGCGAGCACCTCACCTACAGCCTCCGGCGCACACGCCACCAGCAGCCCCCCCGATGTCTGCGGATCGGTGATCAAACTTTGCGTCACCGCCGGAAGCCCCTCCGCCAGCACCACATCCGCGCCATAGCCCGCCCAGTTGCGCCCGCTGGCGCCGGTGATGAAGCCCGCCTCCGCCAGCTCCAAGACACCCGGCAGCAGCGGCACCCGGCTCCAGTCGATGTGCACCATCACGCCCGCGCCGCGGGCCATTTCCAGGCCGTGGCCGGCCAGGCCGAAGCCCGTCACGTCGGTGATGGCGTGCACGCCGGGCAGTGCAGCCAGCAGCGGGCCAGGGGTGTTCAGGCGCGTCGTGCTGGCGATCATGGCGCGGTAGTGGGCGTCGCTCAGCTGCTCTTTCTTGAGTGCGGCGCTGTACACCCCCACCCCCAGCGGTTTGCCCAGCACCAGCACATCGCCGGGCTGCGCGCCGGCGTTGCGGCGCACACGGTCGGGGTGCACCAGGCCCATGGCGACCAGGCCGTAGATGGGTTCCACCGAGTCGATGGTGTGGCCGCCCGCGATGGGAATGCCCGCCGCGCGGCACACGTCCTGGCCGCCGCGCACGATGGCGCCGATCACGTCCAGCGGTAGCTGGTTCACCGGCATGGCGACCAGGGCCAGCGCCATGATGGGTTGGCCGCCCATGGCGTACACATCGCTGAGCGCGTTGGTGGCGGCGATGCGGCCGAACTCGTACGGGTCGTCCACGATGGGCATGAAGAAGTCGGTGGTGGCCACCAGCGCCTGCGTGTCGTTCAGGCGGTAGACGGCGGCGTCGTCGGCGGTTTCGATGCCGACCATCAGCTCGGGCGGCACGAAGCTCGCGGCGCCGCTGGACTTCAGGATCTGCGACAGCACGCCCGGCGCGATCTTGCAGCCGCAACCGCCGCCGTGCGACAGCGAGGTGAGGCGGGGGCCACCCGTCGGGGAGGAGGCTTGCGTCGGTGCGACAGCGTTCATGGCAAAGAGGCTCGGGGCAATCGGGGGCCGTCAGTGTGCAACACCCGCGGCAGGGCTGCGCGCCATCCCCGCACCTGCGGTCGAGTTTTGTGCGCTGCACACCGGTTTGGGCCGCAAAAGTGGGATCATGCTTCGCCTGCTGCTCCCACCGCGCACCACGTGCAGCGCAGAGACACCAGGCCCCCAGAACGATGACGACCACCAACAAGGAGTGCCCCCATGCAACGCCGCCACTTCCTCCAGTTCTCTGCCGCCACGCCGTTCGCCGGCGCCCTGGCACTGCCCGGCCTGGCCAGCGCCGCCGCGGCTACGGCCGGCCCATCGGCCAGCGCCTGGCGCACGTATGACGTGACCACGCAGATCGACCTGGCCGAGCGCACCGCGCAGGGCCGCGTGTGGGTGCCGCTGCCCGCGCGCCAGCTGGGCGCGGGCCACAGCGTGCACCAGCGCGTGCTGGAGACGCGCTTCGAGGCCCCCGGCGCCCAGCGCGCCGAGATCGTCACCGGCACGGGCGGCGCCCAGATGCTGGCCGTGCAGTGGGCCGACCCTAGCGCACCGCAGCAGGTCAAGCTGGTGAACCGTGTCGCCCTGCGCGACCGCGCCGCCGACCTGGGCGCCACCACGCCCGTGCGCGCCGCCAGCGCCGCAGAACTGCGCCCCTGGCTGCAGCCCAGCACGCTCAAGCCCACCGACGGCGTGGTGGGCGAGACGGCCCGCAAGATCGTGGCCGACGCCGGCGCGCAGACCGACATCGAGAAGGCCAAGGCCATCTACGACTGGATCGTGGCCAACTGCCAGCGCGTGGGCAGCGTGCGCGGCTGCGGCACGGGCGATGCGGCCTATGTGCTGACCAGCGGCAACCTGGGCGGCAAGTGCGCCGACCTGAACGGCCTGTTCGTGGCCCTGGCGCGCGCCAGCGGCGTGCCGGCGCGCGATGTGTACGGCGTGCGCGTGGACGATTCGGCCCACGGCTACAAGAGCCTGGGCAAGAGCGGCGACATCAGCCGCGCCCAGCACTGCCGCGCCGAGTTCTACGCGCAAGGCTACGGCTGGGTGCCGGTGGACCCGGCGGACGTGCGCAAGGTGATGCTGGAAGAAGCGCCCGGCGGCCTGCCCAAGACGGACGCCCGCGTGCGCGCCGCCAACGCCATGCTCTTCGGCGCCTGGGAGATGAACTGGATGGGCTACAACAGCGCCGAAGACGTGCGCCTGCCCGGCGCGCAGCAGCAGGCGGCGGCCCCGCTCGCCTTCCTGATGTATCCCCACGGCGAGACCGCCCAGGGCCGGCTGGACAGCCTGGACCCGGCCACCTTCCGCTACACCATCCAATCCACCCGGGTGTGATCCTCCCCCTGAGGCGCTGCGCGCCTTCCCCCTCTCTCTTCGCGCTACGCGCTGCGGGAGGGGGACGCAGCCACCGCGGCGGGGCGGCCCTTGCGGGGCTGCCCGCGCCTGGGCCGCACCCGCTTCAAACGATGCGCACAGTGCTTTGCGCCCTAGAAGTCCGGTGAAACCATTGCATCGTAGGACCGACCTGCAGCGCCGCAACGCCCTCGCGCTGGCGCTGGGCGCTGCCTTGAGCGGCATGGCCGGCGCGCGCCAAGCGGGGGCGGTCACGGCGGCAGGGCCAGGCCCGGATGCGGGCGACACCGCACTGCAGCCCTGGCAGCCTGCGCAGGCGCCCGCGCTGCAGGCCACCGATCTGGCCACGGGCCAGCGCCGCACCCTGGCCGACTTTGCCGGGCGGCCGCTGCTGGTGAACTTCTGGGCCACGTGGTGCGGTCCCTGCCGCGTGGAGATGCCGGGCCTGAACGCGCTGGCCGAGCGGCTGGGGCCTGAGGGCCTGCAGTTCGTGGCGCTCAACCATGGCGAGATGCCGGAGCGCGTGCAGCGCTTTCTGGCCGAGGTGCCCGTGCGCGGCACCGTCCTGCTGGACCGCAGCCAACTGCTGCTCAAGGCCTGGAGCGGCGGCCTGTCGCTGCCGGCCACCTTCGTCTTCGACGCGCAGGGCCGGCCACGGCGGTGGGCGCAGGGCGAACGGGACTGGAGCCATCCGGACCTGGTGCAGGCGGTGCGCTCGGCGCTGTCTTGATTTCAAGCCAAATCGGCCTCTAGCGCTTATGCAGCAAGCGCATTCAGCTATTATTTAGATAGCAAATTAATGAGTAACGGGGCTGCAGGGCGCCCCTTCCCACAGGCGTTCTGCATCCAGGCATCAGCGTTGCGAAGGCCGCCTCATCTCCGCCGCTCTTCACGCCCCCGATCACCGGCCCCTCACCGCGTGCGCGCCGGCACACCCGCTGCCGCGGCAGCCTGCAGGCGCCGTGCGGCCACGGCAGCAACTACGCCCAACACCAGCAGCAGGCCGTCCACGCCCCAGACGGCGGCCGGCGTGTGGGCGATGGCCGCCGCGCCATAGGCCCCCGTCGTCCAGGCGTTGAGCGCCACGCAGGCCGGCGCCAGCACGGCGATGGCGCAGGCCTGGTCCCGCCAGGCCCGCGCACCGCGCAGATCCGTGTGCAGCAGCCCCGCGTGCAGCAGGCTGCCCAGCCAGACTGCGCAGAACACGGCGACCTCCAGCGCACCCCGGTCCAGCGCCAGGCCGGCGGCGTTGACAGACGCATGCGCCGGCAGCAGGCGGTTGGCGGCCAGGTAGGCCAGCGTGGCCACGACCAGGCCGGCCGTGCCGGCC
>JAEWPH010000245.1 GCA_023460715.1 Pseudomonadota bacterium
GGCCAAGGCCTCAGCGGGCCCGGTGCAGCGCCTGGCCTCTGCCGCAGGCAAGGCCTCCGGCGCCACACCTGCCGCGCACTGAGCGGCTGGCCCCCACCCCGCAGACTGCACGCCCCGCCGGCCCGGCCCCGCCCAGAGGGCCCCGGTGCGCGCCAGCCGTAGACACAAGCACTCCAACACCCCCTACGCATGTCTTCCCCCTCCACCAAGCCTCTGCCGCCGCCTCCGCTGGAGGGCAGCGCGCGCCTGTGGGGCACGCTGGCCCTCTCGGCCGCGACCTTCATGAACGTGCTGGACACGTCGATCGCCAACGTGTCCCTGCCCGCCATCGCGGGCGACCTGGGCGTGAGCCCCACGCAGGGCACCTGGGTCATCACCAGCTTCGCCGTGGCCAACGCCATCGCGGTGCCGCTGACCGGCTGGCTGTCGCAGCGCTTCGGGCAGGTGCGCCTGTTCGTGGCCAGCGTCACGCTCTTCGTCATCGCCTCGCTGCTGTGCGGCATCGCGCCCAACATGGCCACGCTCATCGCCTTCCGCGCGCTGCAGGGCTTCGTGGCCGGGCCGATGATTCCGCTGTCGCAGTCGCTGCTGCTGTCCAGCTACCCGAAGGCGCTGGCCGGGCTGGCCATGGCGATGTGGTCCATGACGACGCTCATCGCGCCCGTGATGGGGCCGCTGCTGGGCGGCTGGATCACCGACAACATGACCTGGCCGTGGATCTTCTACATCAACGTGCCGGTGGGCATCGCGGCGGTGGCGGTCACCTGGGGCATCTTCCGCAACCGCGAGTCCGAGCGCCGCACGCTGCCCATCGACTCCATGGGTCTGGCGCTGCTCGTCATCTGGGTGGCCGCCATGCAGGTGATGCTGGACATCGGCAAGGAGCACGACTGGTTCGAGTCGCCCTGGGTGGTGGCCTGCGCCGTGGTGGCCGTGGTGGGTTTCCTCACCTTCATGGTCTGGGAGCGCGGCGAGAAGCACCCCGTGGTGGACCTGTCGCTGTTCAAGATCCGCAACTTCTGGGCCGGCGCGCTGGCCACGTCGGTGGGCTACGGCCTGTTCTTCGGCAACGTGGTGCTGCTGCCGCTGTGGCTGCAGCAGTACATGGGCTACACGGCCACCCAGGCCGGCATGGTGCTGGCACCCGTCGGCGTGCTGGCGCTGGTGCTGTCACCCATCGTGGGCAAGAACATCGCCAAGGTGGACCCGCGCCGCTTCGCCACCTTCGCCTTCCTGGTGTTCGCGCTGGTGCTGTGGATGCGCTCCAACTTCAATACCCAGGCCGACATCGCCACCATCATGGTGCCGACCATCATCCAGGGCATCGCCATGGCGTTCTTCTTCATCCCACTGGTGACGATCACGCTGTCGGAGATCACGCCGGAGCGCATTCCGTCGGCCTCGGGGCTGTCGAACTTCATGCGCATCACGGCGGGCGCCATCGGCACGTCCATCTCGACCACGCTGTGGGAGCGCCGCGCCACGCTGCACCACGCGCAGCTGACGGAAGGGCTGCAGCAGGGCAACATCGCCGCCACCCAGGCGCTGCAGGGCCTGCAGGCGGGCGGGCTCACGCCCGAACAGGCGCTGGCGCAGGTGGAGCGGCTGGTGAACCAGCAGGCCTTCATGCTGGCGGCCAACGACATCTTCTATGCCTCGGCCGTGCTGTTCCTGCTGCTGATCCCGCTGGTGTGGCTGGCCCACCCGACCAAGCCCAGCGCCGGCAGCGCCGATGCGGCCGCGGGGGCGCACTGACATCACACGCTCTCAGTGCACCCCATCATCGTCCGGTGACGATGCGCCCCAGGGTTATCTCGCCAGCAAAGCGTTGCTGCGCTGCAAATGGGCGCGGAAGAGCCCCGGATATTCCTTGGATACGGCAGCCTTGACGCTTGGTCGTGCGCTGAGCTGCCTGCGCCAGGCGTCCACCTTGGGAAATTCTGCGGAACACGAAGTGCCCGTGCCTCCTTCGACAATATCGAAGTAGCGGAAGACCGGCGCAAAGACCAAGTCCACCATCCCGAAGCTCTCGCCGCCAAAGTACGGGCCGGCACCGAGGGCTTTTTCGAGGGTGCCGAGCTTCTCGGCGAGCGACGCAGTTCGCGCTGCGGCGGCGGCTTCGTCCTTGGCGTTCAAATACCCCCAGGCCTCTCCCAGCGTTGCGGTGCCGAATTCGACCCAGGCACGGTGCTGTGCCCGTGCGAATGGATCTGCGGGGTAAAGGCTCGGCCCCGGCTGGGTTTCATGCACGTACTCGCAAATCGCCATGCTTTCAAAGAGTACCTGCGATGTGCCATCGTCCTCTTGTATCTGAAGCACCGGCACCTTGCCGGTGGGCGATAGGGTCATGAACCAGTCGGGCTTGTTTTGAAGGTCGACGTCGATGCGTTCAAACGGTACTTGCTTTTCCAGCAAGGCGATGGCCGCCCGCTGGACGAACGGACACAGTGGGTGGCTGACAAGGGTGAGCGTGGGCATGGTGAGATGGGGCTTGGCGTGGCATGGGTGAAGGACAGGGCACGAGAGGACTCCGTGCCCGTCTTCGGTGTGGTGCGCCGGTGCGTATGACCTTTCAGCCTGGCCCGTTCGTGCCGGCTTGCGCCTGGCGTCAGGCCGCGGCACGGGACCCGCTCCGGCGCTGACCGATCAGCGGTTCAGCAGGCGGCCGCCATCGACGACGATTTCGGAGCCGACCGTCCAGCGTGATTCGTCGGATGCGAGATACAGCACCGCCTTGGCCACCTCATCGGGCGTGCCGAAGCGGCCCAGCGGAATGGTCGCGGCGATCTGTTGGTTGACCTGCTCGCGGTAGGCGTCGGGAATGCCGAGCTTGTCGTACAAAGGCGTCTCGACCGGACCGGGACTCACGGCGTTGACGCGGATGCCACGCGCCAGCAGTTCGGTCGAGAGCGTTTTCGACATGTTGAGGAATGCGGCCTTGGTGGCGGCATAGACGGAAGAGCGGTCTGCGCCTGCGTGGGCGCTGACGGACGTCGTGAGAACCACGGAGGCGGGGTTCGAGAACACCGGCAGCAGGGCCTGCAGCAGGAAGTAAGGCCCCTTCACGTTGACATCGAACGAGCGGTCGAACATCTCTTCCGTCCATTCCTCCATCGGCAGCCACACGGACACGCCGGCATTGAGGAAGGCGACGTCGAGTTGGCCGTAATGGTCCTTGACGGTCTGCGCCAGTTCCTTCTGTGCGGCAACGCTGGCCGAATCGGCCCGCAGCACGGGCACTTCGGAGCCGAGTTCTGCCTGGGCCTTGGCAATCGAATCGGGGTTGACCCCCGTCACGATGACGCGGGCACCTTCGGCCAGAAACTGCTTGGCGGTTTCCAGGCCGATACCGCTGGTTCCGCCGGTGATGAGAGTACGTTTACCTTGCAAGCGCGACATTGAATTCTCCTGTGAATGACGACCACCACGGCCGACAGAGACAAATGTGCGCCCATGCCATTCAATTGATAAGAACCCGATTTTGAATATGATTCATGCAAGAGCCACATGAATCCGGGAGTATCCATGGACCGATTTCTTCTGATGACGTGTTTCGCTCGCGCTGTCGAGACAGGAAGTTTTTCTGCGGCGGGCCGCGACCTGGGCCTGGGGCAGCCCAACGTCAGCCGCCACGTGGCGGCGCTTGAAGACCATCTGCAGACCCGCCTGCTGCACCGCTCCACCCGCAAACTTGCGCTCACGCCGGAAGGCGAGCGCTATTACGCCGACATCCGCCGCATTCTCGATGCGGTGGACGAATCCGAATCGTCCTTCCGAAACACCACCGATCCTTCCGGGCTGTTGCGGGTGGCCTGCCCGACGGCCCTCGCGCACGCCTTCGTTTTGCCGTATGTGCCGGAGTTTCTGGAGCGCTACCCTCGATTGACGCTGGACCTGCAGATCAACGATCGCTTCGTGGATTTGGTGAATGACGGCACCGAACTCGCCATTCGCATCGGAAATCTGGAAGACAGCGCCCTGCGCGCTCGCCGCATCGGTTCGTATGACCGCGTGTTCGTGGCCAGCAAGGACTATCTGGCCCGACGCGGGGTTCCGCAGACCCCCAACGACCTGCGCGACCACGACTGCGTGATCTACACCCTGCTCACTTCCGGTGCGACCTGGCGTTTCCGAGACACCGAGATTCCGGTCTCTGGCAGGCTGCGGGTCAACTCGCCCGAGGCCGTCAGCGCAGCGGTCGCCGCAGGGCTGGGGGTGGGGCATGGACCGGCCTGGCTGTTCGAGGAAGGCTTGAAAAGCGGTCGCGTGGAATTCATCCTCAAGGGCTATGCCGCGCCTGCGGTCCCTGTACAGATCGTCTATGTCGCCAACAGATTGCTTCCGACCCGGGCCATCGTCTTCATGGATTTCATCGCGGATGTGTTTTCGAAGATTCCCGCCTTCAATCACCAGGACCGTTTGCCGGAGCTGCCGGGGCGCTGATGGCGCATCCGCTTGAAGCATTCCATCCGCCACCCTCGACCTTCATCTTGCGGACGGGGGGATCAACGCAGCGAGGGTTCGGAAGATCGCTCAGCGCGCATCGCCGTCATCGACGCCATCCACTGCGCCTGATCGGGCCGGGGCCACTTGCACGCGCTAGTCTCTCCGCGCCACGCCAAACAACCCCGCCGCGTTGTCCCACGCCACCTGGCGCGCCAGCGCCGGCGGCAGGCCGCCCAGCCACACGCGGTAGTCGGCCATGAGCGACTCGTAGTGCTGCCAGCGCTGGTTGACCCAGGTGTCCGAGCCGATCACGAAGCGCGTGGGGTACTTGGCGATCAGCGCGCGCCAGGCCGGGCACAGCTGTCCGCCGTCGCAGGTCAGCCCGGGGCGGTACGACAGCTCGCCCACCAGGCGCGGGTAGCGCGCCATGAGCGCGTCCACGCGCTCCACCGGCGCACCGCCGATGCCCGTGTGCGCCCACACCATGCGCAGCTTCTGGCCCTGCGTGGGCGAGTGCGCCATGAGGCGGTCGATGGCGTCGTCGTCCACATGGGCCAGCACCACCAGGTCGCGCTGCTCGGCCAACGCCATGAGCTTCTTCGCCACCGGGCCATCGGCATTCGAGCTGTCGTACAGGTGGAATTCGCCGATGCCGCGGTACGGCCCCGCGGGCGTGCCGCGCGCCAGTTCGGCCTGCACCATGTCGTAGATGGTCTCGTCGCGGAACCAGTTCGTGTAGTCGGCCCGGTTGCGGTACAGGCGCACGAAGGGCACGACGGTGATGCCGGCGTCCTTGGCCAGGGCGCTGCCCGCGAGCGCCAGGGAGCCGGTGTTGGGGCGCGAGTTGGCGACGATGGCGCGCACGCCGCTGGCCTGCATGCGGGCGACCACATCGGCCGGCGGGTGTGGGCCGGTGCTGCCGTTCCAGGCTTCTTCGTTGTAATGCAGGTGCGCATCGAACAGCGGCCCGGTGTAGCCGGCGGCGCTGGCCGTGCCGGCCGCGGCAGCCGCCCAGGCCGCCACGACCAAAAACATAGCTGCTTGCGCGCTCCCTGACTGGGCCAGAGCCCGAAAAGGCTTGAAACCCACCCCTGCTGCGCTGCGCGCCCCGGCCCGCATGGCGTCAGCCCACGTGCTTGGCGAAGAAGGCCAGCGTGCGTTCGCGCGCGGCGATGGCCGCGGCCTCGTCGTAGGAGCCGCGCTGGTCGCAGTTGAAGCCGTGGTCGGCGTCGTACACATGCACCTCCACCTCGGGGTGGGCGCGCCCGAAGGCCTGCACGCTGTCGAGCGGGATGAAATGGTCGTGGCTGCCGAAGTGCGCCAGCACCGGCACGCGCGGCGTGCGCGACACCTCGGCGCCAGAGGTCATCCCGCCGCCGTAGTAGCAGACGGCCGCGGCCAGGCCGTTCAGCTCGCAGGCGGCGCGCCAGGTCAGCAGGCCGCCCCAGCAAAAGCCGACGATGCCGACCTTGAGGCCGCCCGACAGCTGCGCCGCGTGGTCGATGGCGGCCTGGATGTCCGGCAGCACGCCGGTGCCGGGCAGCGACTCGGTCCGCGCCTTGAGGGCGATGCCGGCCTCCATATCCTGCGCGCTGTAGCCCAGCTCCACGTTCGGCTCCACGCGGGCAAAGGTGGCGGGCGCCACCGTCACATAGCCGCGCGCGGCCAGCCGCTCGGCCACGGCGCGGATGTGCGCGTTAACGCCGAAGATCTCCTGCAGCACCACGACGGCGCCGCGCACCGGGCCCTCGGGCTGCACCACCCAGGCGGGCAGCTGGAAACCGTCGGCCGATGTCAGATCCACGAAACTGCCCATGCTGTTGCTCCTTGCGATGTGGTGAAAAGGGGAAGGCCGGCTGAAGCGCCGCAGCGCTGCAAGCAGCTTTCGCGCCCGGGCGGGATTCCCGGGGCGGCAGCGGCCGCCGGCTGCCACAGCCGGGCGGCGCAATGCTGTAATGCGGAACTTCCTTCCGGCGACCCGGCGCCCGGCCATGCGGCATTCTTGCAGGAGACAGGTTTTGGACAAAGCGGCGAAAGTAGCAATCGTGACCGGCGGTAGCCGGGGCATCGGCGCGGCCACCGCGCTGCTGGCCGCGCGCCAGGGGTGGGCCGTGGCCGTCAACTACGCGCAGCAGGCCGGCGCGGCCGAGGCCGTGGTGCGGCAGATCCGCGAGGCGGGCGGCACCGCCATCGCCGTGCAGGGCGACGTGGCCGTCGAGGCCGATGTGGTCGCCCTGTTCGAGAGCGTGGACCGGCAGCTGGGCCGCGTGACCGCCCTGGTCAACAATGCCGGCGTGGTGGCCCCGCCGGCGCGCGTGGACGAAGTGACCGCCGAGCGCCTGCGCCGCCTCTTCGACATCAACGTGCTGGGCAGCTTCTTCTGCGCCCGCGAGGCCGTCAAACGCATGAGCACGAAGCACGGCGGCGCGGGCGGCAGCATCGTCAACGTGTCCAGCGCGGCGGCGCGCCTGGGCTCGGCCCACCAGTATGTGGACTACGCGGCCACCAAGGGCGCGATCGACACGCTGACCATCGGCCTGGCGCGCGAGGTCGCAGCCGAGGGCATCCGCGTGAACGCGGTGCGCCCGGGCGTGATCGACACCGACATCCACGCCAGCGGTGGCCTGCCCGACCGCGTGCGCGACCTGGCGCCCAAGATCCCCATGGGCCGCGGCGGCACGGCCGAGGAAGTGGCCGAAGCCATCGTCTGGCTGATGGGCGACGCCTCGCCCTTCACCACCATGGCGCTGGTGGATATCTCTGGAGCCCTCTGATGGAATCGCTCAAGCCCCTGATCGCCCTGCTGGCCATCGTCAACCCGCTGGCTATCGTGCCCTTCTTCATCCACTACACGGCCGGCTTCTCGTCGGCCGAGCGGCGCCGCACCATCCAGGTGGCGGCCTTCAGCGCGTTCTGCGTGATCGCCGCCTGCGCGCTGCTGGGCCTGCAGATCCTGGCGTTCTTCAACATCTCGCTGCAGAGCTTCCAGGTGGGCGGCGGCATGCTGCTTTTGATCAGCGCGCTGAACATGCTGAACGCCCAGCCGGCCGAGGCCAAGCCGCTGACCAACGAGCTGGAAGAAGGCGCCGAAAAGGCCGCGCAGGGCGACAGCATCGCCGTGGTGCCGCTCACCATTCCGCTGCTGACCGGGCCGGCCAGCATGTCCACCGTGGTGATCTACGCCGACCGCGCGCAGACCTTCTGGCAGCACGCCGCGCTGGTGGGCTACGGCGTGGTCATCGCCGTGGCCACAGCGCTGTGCTTTGCGCTGGCCGACCCCATCGCCCGCGTGCTGGGCAAGACCGGCATCAACGTGATGACGCGGCTCATGGGGCTGATCCTCGCCGCGCTGGCCGTGGAGGTGATGGCCGACGGGCTGGGCAAGCTGTTCCCCATCCTGGCGAGGTGAACCGCGTGAGCGTGCGCCTGCTGCTGCTGGAGGACGACCCCGCCATCGCCCGCACGGTGGCGTACGCGCTGGAGCGCGAGGGCCTGGCCGTCGTCCACAGCCTGTTGCTGCGCGATGCGCGCGAGCAGCTGCAGCGCCACCCCTTCGACCTGCTGGTGCTGGACGTGGGCCTGCCCGACGGCAACGGCCTGGACCTGCTGCGCGAACTGCGCCAGGGCCAGCGCACCACGCCCGTGCTGGTGCTCAGCGCCCAGGGCGAGGAGATCGACCGCGTGCTGGGCCTGGAGCTGGGCGCGGACGACTACCTGCCCAAGCCCTTCAGCCCGCGCGAGCTGGCAGCGCGGGTCAAGGCGCTGCTGCGCCGCGCCGCGCTTCCCGCCGCATCGCCCGGGCCAGCCCGCAGCGGCGGCGCCTTCCGTGACGACGCCGCGGGCCAGCGGATCTACCTGCATGGGCAGGCCCTGGCGCTGACGCGGCGCGAGTACCGCCTGCTGTCGTGCCTGCTCGCAGGTGCCGGCCGCATCCACGCCCGCGACAGCCTGCTCGCCGCCGCCTGGGGCGACGACAGCGAGAGCACCGACCGCACGGTGGACACCCACATCAAGACCCTGCGCGCCAAGCTGCGCGAGGCCGACCCGGCGCGCGAGTACATCAGCACCCACCGCGGCATGGGCTATTCCATTGACTTGTGACTTCATGCCCAATCAGCCTCTAGCGCACAACTGATAAGCGCATGCAGCTACTCTTTTAGAAGCACCTATGCGCCTCGGCATCCGCCTGCTTTTCGCCTTCTTCCTCATCAACGGCATTGCCGCGTTCTTCGTGCTGCGCGTGTTCACCGCCGAGATCAAGCCCAGCGTGCGCGAGGTGATGGAGGACATGATGGTGGACACCGCCAACATCCTGGCCGAGCTGGCCAGCGACGACCTGGCCGCCGGGCGGCTGGGCGCGCAGGCCCCGGGCGCGCCCGAAAGCGCCTTCGCCCGCCACGTGCGCAACTACGCCAGCCGGCCCATCGACGCAGCCATCTGGGGCCTGTCCAAGCAGACGCTGGACTTCCGCATCTACGTGACGGACGCGGCCGGCAAGGTGGTCTTCGACAGCGAGCGCAAGGCCGTGGGCGACGACTACTCCCAATGGCGCGACGTGGCCCGCACCCTGCGCGGCGAGTACGGCGCACGCGCCTCGCGCGACGTGGAAACGGACGACACTTCGGGCGTGATGTACGTGGCCGCGCCGGTGCGGGTGGACGGCCGCATCGCTGGCGTGCTCACCGTGGCCAAGCCCACGCGCACCGTGCAGCGCTTCATCGACCGCGCGGAACGCAAGGTGCTCAAGGGCGGCCTGCTGCTGCTGGCGCTGTCGGCCCTGGTGGGCATGGCCGTCACGGTGTGGACGGTGTGGCACGTGCGCCGCCTGCGCGACTACGCCCTGAGCGTGCAGGCGCCCGGCGACGCCATGGCCCCGCCCCCGCCCGTGCCGCAGGTGCCGGGCGAGCTGGGCGACCTGGCCCGCGCCATGGACCGGATGCGCGAGCGCCTGCAGGGCCGCGACTACATCGAGGGCTACGTGCGCGCCCTGACCCACGAGCTGAAAAGCCCCGTGGCCGCCATCCGCGGCGCCGGCGAGCTGCTGCAGGACGAGCTGCCTGCGGCCGACCGCGCCGCGTTCGCCACCCAGGTGGTGGAGCAGAGCGAGCGCCTGCAGCGCCTCATCGACCGGCTGCTGGAACTGAGCAAGCTGGAACAGCGCCAGCACGCCGAGGCCGCCGCGGCCCCCGTCGCGCTGCGCGACTGCGCCGAGCGGGCCGTGCAGCAGTGCAGCGCC
>JAEWPH010000246.1 GCA_023460715.1 Pseudomonadota bacterium
GCCGCAGCCAGAAGACCGCGGCGCGGCCGGGCTCCTCGGCCAGGGGGACACGCGCCACCACCGCCCCGGGGTAGCGTGCCTGCACGGCCTCGCGCAGCGCCAGGCCGTGCAGCCTGGGCGCATCGGCGCTCGCGGGCGCCATCCGCAGCCAGTGGGGGTTGAGCGCCGCGTCCAGCTCTGCGTTCCAGGCCAGCACGCTACCGGTCAGCCCGGCCACCAGCAGGAAGGCGGCCAGCGCCAGGCCCGCGACGCGGTGGGCCACCACCAGGGTGCCCCGCAGCGACGCGCGGCGCTTCGCCATCACCAGCGGTAGGTCAGGTTGGCGGCCACCTGGCGCTCGTCGCCGTAGCGGCAGATGGCGAACTCGCAGTGCGTGAATTTCTTGTCGGCCAGATTGGCCACGTTCAAGCTGAGGTCCCAGTGTGGGTCGATGCGGTAGCGGACCAGCGCGTCGAGCATGGTGTATGCCGGAATGGCCGTGGCGATGCCCGATGCTTTGGTTGCGCCCTTGTAGCGCGCGCCAATCCCCACGTTCAGGCCGGGTAGGCCCCACTGCGAGAAGCTGTAGTCGAGCCAGACCGAGACCTGGTTGTAGGGCGTGTCCTCACTGCGCTGACCAATTTCGCTGGCAATCGTGCTGCGGGTGATGCGTGCGTCGGTATAGGCGTAGGAGGCGACCACGTTCACGCTCTTGCTCAGTGCCCCCTTGGCCTCCAGTTCCAGGCCGCGAGAGCGAACCTCGCCGGCCTGGAGGTAAAGGTCGCGGCTGGCGTCGTACTTCAGCACATCGGTCTGACGCAACTCATAAACGGCAGCGCTCAGCAGGAAATCGCGGCCCGAGGGCTGGTAGCGCACGCCGACCTCGTATTGGCGACCGGCGGTGGGTTTGAACTGCTGACCGGCAGCATCGGCGGCCTGCACGGGATAGAACGACTCGCTGTAGCTCAGGTAGGGCGCCACGCCGTTGTCGAACTTGTAGACCAGCCCGACGCGCCAAGTGGTTGCCTGGTTGTCCTGCGTGGCGCGAGCCTGGTTGCGATGCTGGGTCTGCTTTTGGTCAGCCCAGTCGTGGCGCACGCCCAGCAGCGCGGTCCAGTGCTCGCCGATGTTGATCTGGTCCTGCATGTAGAGGCCGGCCTGGGTGGTTTCGATGAGCGATCCGCGGTCCAGGGCGGTGGTGCGCACGACGTTGACTGGCTGGCCATAGTCATAGGTCGCCAGGTTCAGCGAAGGCGCATTGGCGCGGAAGTTGGTCGAGTCCCATTCGGTCTTGTATGCGTCCAGGCCCACCAGCACGCGGTGTTCCACATCGCCGTGGTGGGCGGTCCACTCCAGACGGGTGTCGGTGGCCAAGCCTTCGGGACGCTCGCGGCGGTCGCTGTACTGACGGGCCAGGATGCCGGTGGTGGCCGCGGTACGGATGGCGGCGGCGCTGGTCTGCACCTGCAAATAGTTCCAATCGACTTCGGACTTGAAATAGCGGGCTCGGTGGCTGAGCTTCAGGCTGTCGCTGAACGTGTGGTCCAGCTCATAGCCAAGCGCGAACATCTCGCCCTTCATCTCGTCGTAGCCCGGTTCGCCGATGAAGGCGCCACGGCTGATCCGGTAGGGGCCGGTGGCGTGACCGTCCACCAGTTGGTAGGGCAGGGGCGCGGAGAAGCGGGTGTTGGTCTTTTGATAGAACGAAAGCAAGCTCAGCGAGGTGGCAGCGCTGGGCTGCCAGGCGAGCGACGGGGCGAAGTAGATCTTGTCGTCCTGGATAAAGCGTTGCGCGGTATCGCTGTCGCGGCCCAGGAAGGTGAGGCGGTAGGCCACATCGTCGGCCAGGGCACCGCCGAAGTCGGCCGTGACCTGCTTGCGGCTGTGGTTGCCCAGTTGCAGGCCCACTTCGCGCAGCGGCGTGAAGGTCGGCCGTTTGCTGACCGCATTGACCAACCCGCCTGGCGACAACTGCCCATAGAGCACGGAGGCTGCACCGCGCACCACCTCCACGCGTTCCAGACCGTAGGGTTCCTGCACGCCGTCGTAGGAGTTGCTTTGTAGCCGCAGGCCATCGCGCAGTGAACCGCCCGTGGCGGCCTCGACGTCCATGCCGCGGATGCGGAAGCGGTCGGCGGTGCGGCTGAAGCTGGTCGACTCGCTCGTCACGCCGGGCGTATAGGCCAGGGCCTGGCCCAGCGTCTCGGCCTGGCGGCTGCGCAGTTCGTCGCTGGTCACCACCGAGATGGATTGCGGGATTTCGGCGATGGGCGTGTCCGTCTTGCTGGCCGTCGCGCTGCGCCGCGCGACGTAGCCGCGTACCGGGCCGGTCGCGGTCTCCCGCTCGGCACCGGCCGTCACCGTCACCTCGCGCAGCGTGGCCGCCGTGCCACCGGCCGCGGGCGCGCTCCGCAGCACGAAGGCCCCGCCCTGCTCCACGGCCAGCAGGCCCGAGCCCGTCAGCACCCGGTCCAGCGCCTCGCGCGGGGTGTAGCGGCCCTGCAGCGCCGGCGCCTGCCGGCCGGCGGCCAGCCCCGCGTCCACGGCAATGGCCGCGCCGGTCTGGCGCGACAGCGCATGCAGTGCGGACTCCAGCGGTTGTGCGGGCAGATCGATGGCCACGGAAGGGCTCTGTGCATGGGCCGCCGCCATGCTGCCGGGCCAGAGGCCGACCGCCGCAGCGCTGCCCAGGCCCAGCAGACAGGCGAGCGCGATCGGGCTGCGCGACGGGCCGTGCAGGGTGAGGAATGGAGGGCGGTGCGGGTGAGCGTCGGCGCGCATGGCGGGTGGTTTCCTTAGGAAATTTGGAGAATTCACCCGGAAAGACGAACGGGCCGGCCGATACCCCACAATTATTTTTGAAGCCGCGGCGCGGACGCACTCGCCAGGGCCCGTGCAGCGCAAGGCGCGAAAGCGAGCAGAGCCGCGAGAAGAGGGTTTTGCCGGGTACGCGGGCCCCTGGATCCGCCATGGGCCGATCAGCCGTTGGGAAAGACGGCCGCGCCGATGCGCAGCCGACGACTCCTCCTTTTTCTGCCGCGCAGCCTCTCAGCCTGCAGGCTCGATGCGCCAGCCGTCGCCGTCAGGCCGCACGCGCACTGGCAGAGCGCGCGGCAACGCCTCCAGCAGCACCTGCGGCCGCTGGATCGGAAAGCTGCCCGTGAGGGTGAGCGCGGCAACGGCCGGCGCCACGTGCAGCGGCCGGGCGCTGTAGGCGCTGAATTCGGCGGCCACATCGGCCAGCGGCACCGCCGTGAACCGCCACCAGCCTTCACGCCAGGCGGCCACATCGGACAGGCCAACCTGGGCAAAGGAGCGCACATCGCCCAGCGTGGCGGTGGCCGAGCCGTCGCCACCGGGGTGCAGCACCACGGCCTGCCCCGCCACCAGGTCGCGGCGGGTGCCATCGCCAGAGCGCACCCGCACCTGGCCGCGCTCCACGCGCACCGCCACGTCGCCGCCCCGATCGCTCACGGCGAAGGCCGTGCCCAGCACCTCCACCTGGCCCAGCCGGGTCTGCACCGTCCAGGGCCGCTGTGGGTCGCGGGCCACATCGAAGTACGCATGCCCGCGTTCCAGCACCACGTCGCGGTTCCTGCGCGAGAAACGGGCCCGCAGCGCGCCGTCGGCAGCCAGGGCCAGCACGCTGCCGTCGGGCAGCGGAATGCGCGGCAACTGCTCGCGCGGCCGCGTGGTCCACCGGGCTTCGTACGTGGGCGCATGGTTCCAGTGGCGCAGTCCGAACCAGCCGGAGAACGCGGCCATCCCCAGCAGGCCGGCGCCGCTGCCGGCACGGCGCAGCCACTGGCGCCGCGCCGCGCGGACCATGGGCAACGCTTCGTCGGGAAACACATCGGCCCGCAACTGCGGCGCCAGGCCGGCGACGGCCTGCCAGCGCGCATGGGCCGCCTGCCATGCGGATTCGTTG
>JAEWPH010000247.1 GCA_023460715.1 Pseudomonadota bacterium
CGCCTGGGCCGGCCCTGGCAGAGCGCGGGCGACCGGCAGGGCCCCCTGCCCTCGCTGATGCTGTCCCTGGGCCTGCCGCTGGCGCCGCGCGATTGGTCCGGCCTGTCGCTGGCCGTGGGGGTGAGCGTGGCCGAGAGCCTGCAGCCCGCACTGCCCGCCGCCGGCAGCGGCACCCCGCGCATCGGCCTCAAGTGGCCCAACGACCTGTGGCTGGACGGCGACCGCAAGCTGGGCGGTATTCTGGTGGAGACCGCCAGCTTCGTCGCGCCGCAGGACGGGCATGCGCCTGTCGGCAGCGCCGCGCCGCGCTACGTGGTGGTGGGCATCGGCCTGAACGTGCTGCCGCGCAGCGGCGAGGGCATGAGCATGCCGCCCGCCTGCCTGCAGGACGTGGAGCCCGGGCTGGACGCCCCCGCCGCCCTGCTGCGCATCGCGCCGCCGCTGGTGGCCATGCTGCAGTCGTTTGCGCAGTACGGCTTCGCGCCGGTGCAGGCCCGCTTCGACCGGCGGGACGTGCTGCGCGGCCGGCCGGTCGCGCTGAGCGACGGCCAGGCCGGCACGGCCCATGGCGTGGGCGAGGACGGCGCCCTGCTGGTACAGACACCGCAGGGCATGCAGGCCGTGACCAGTTCCGAAATCAGCGTGCGGCCCCGGTGACGATGCAGCCCGCAAGCACCCTGCCCCGGCCTGCGTTCGCGCCGCCGGCCCTGCCGCGCCCCCCGGACGGCGGGAGCCGCTGACATGCTGCGCATCGCCGTTCTCGTGCTGATCCTCGCCAACGCCGGCTATTACGCCTGGCACGGCGGCTGGCTGCGCGGCGTGGGCCTGGGCCCGGCCGAGCAGTCGGAGCCCCAGCGGCTGGAGCAGCAGATCCACCCCGAGCGCCTGCGCATCGTGGGCGCACCGCCGGTCCGCAGCGGCGCAGAGACCCCCATGCCTTCCGCCCCCACGGCCGCGCCGGCTACCAGCTCCGCCGAAGCGGCTGCGTCCTCGGCAGCCTCCTCCTCCTCTGCCCCGGGGGCAGGGGAGCCCACCGCCTGCCTGCAGGCCGGCACGTTCGATGCCAAGCAGGCCGAAGCCCTGCGCCAGGTGGTGGCCGCGGCCCTGCCCTCGGGGACCTGGTCGCTGGAAGGCACGCCGGTCGCCGGCCGCTGGATGGTCTACATGGGCCGCTTCGCCGACGATGAGGCGCTGGAGAAGAAGCGGGCCGAACTGCGCAACCGCAAGGTGCCGTTCGACCGCCCCGGCGCCGCGCTGGAGCCCGGCCTGTCGCTGGGCCGCTATTCCACCGAGGAAGGCGCCGAGCGGGCGCTGGCGACGCTGGCCGGCCAGGGCGTGCGCACCGCCCGCGTGGTGCAGGAACGCAGCGACGCCACCGGCTACGTGCTGCGTGTGCCCGAGGCCAACGAGGCCCTGCGCGCCCGGCTGGAAACGCTGCGCCCCGCGCTGGGCACCAAGGCCCTGCGCGCCTGCGGCTGAGCACGGCCGCCGGGGACGCGCGCCCGAGGCACTTTTTCTACGGAGCCGCCGCCAGCTCGATGCGCGCGAAGCGGCTCACGCGGCGCATCTTCTCCACCTCTTTCTGGATCAGGTGGCCAAACTCGTCCGGCATGCTGGCGGCAGGAAACAGGCCCTGCTCGGCCAGTTGCTGGCGCACGGCCGGGTCCTGCAGCGCCTGGGCCACGGCGTCGCGCCGGCTGCGGGCCAGTGCGGCCGGCATGCCCGCTGGCCCGACGAGGCCGAACCATGACGGGTCGTTGTTGGTGAACAGGCTCAGCTCGGCATAGGTAGGCACCCGGGGCAGCACGGCCAGGCGCTCCTTCCACGACACGGCCAGCGCACGCAGCTTGCCCGACTGGATGTGCGGCAGCGACGACGCCACCTGGTCGCAGTAGACCTGCACCTTGCCCGCCAGCAGATCGGCCAGCGCGGGGGCGGAGCCGCGGTACGGCACGTGCGCCATCGACGTGCCGGTGGTGCTCTGGAGCAGCTCGGCCCACATGTGGCCGATGGTGCCGTTGCCGGGCGACGCATAGGCGATCTTGCCGGGCTGCGCCTTGAGCAGCCGGATGAACTGCCCGAAGTCCTGCGCCGGCACGCTGGGGTGCACCACCAGCACGCCAGGAGCCTTGACCACTTCGGTCACCGGCGTGAAGCCCTTGAGCGCGTCGTAGGGCAGTTGCTTGTACACCGCCGGGTTCACGCCGTGCGTGGACAGCGTGGCCATGCCGAGCGTCATGCCGTCGGGGCGGGCTGCGGCCACTTCCTGCATGCAGGTGGCGCCGGCCGCACCGGGGCGGTTTTCCACCACCACGGGAAAGCCCAGCAGCCGCGCCAGCGGCGCGGTCAGCGCGCGTGCGGTGATGTCGGTGGCGCCGCCCTGCGGGAACGGCACCAGCAGGCGCAGCGTGCCGCCCGCAGCAGTCTGGGCGGTGGCGGCGGCCGGGAGCATGGAGGCAGCCGCAGCCCATCCCAGCAGTTCACGTCGTTGCATGTGGAGATCTCCCTCTTGGGTTCGGGTGTTGGTATGCCGGCGATTCTGGGGAGTTCGCTGCGGTGCGGCCAACGACCATTGCGACTGATGTCATTCCCCGGCCGACTGCCCGCGCCGCATGCGATTCGAGTCAAAATCGGCCCCAACGCTTTCTACACCTGCGCTGACAGCTCCTTTTTCAGGAGCAACCACCTCGCCTGGCCGGCTGGCGCCCACACCTGGCCGTGCCTCGGCAGACGCTGGGAGCCTTGCGCGCCGCCACGCGCGTGACGGAGGCCTGGCATCAGGGCCACAACGGCCCTGCGCTCAGCCACAGCTCCACCGAATCGCTGCAGCCCTGTGGCGCGGCGCTGCGGCATGGCCCTGCCGCTCTCGCCGCGGCTGCTCCCTCCGGGCACGGCGGCGGCCCATGCAAAAAGGCCCCGTCGTCACCGAAGGGGCCTCTTCTCTGGGGCGCAAGCCTTTGGGCGCATGCCGCATGCCAAGGGCGCAGCAGGCGCCCGGGGCCGGGCGTTACACGCGCGGGTCGGTCGCCAGCAGCAGCTCGACCAGGGCACGCAGGTCCGCATGCAGCCGCGCATAGCCGGCCGGGTCGAGCGCCAGGGTCTGCTCGTCCATGTACAGCTTGCGGTTGATCTCCACCTGGATGCTGTGGCGGTGGTCCGCCGGGTTGCCGTAGCGGCGCACCAGCTCCACGCCCTTGTAGGGGTGGTTGTAGTCCACGCTGTAGCCACGCTCTCGCAAAAAGTCACAGATCTTTTGCGACAGCGCGGGGCTGGCGGTGGTGCCGTCACGGTCGCCGACCACGAAGTCCGCATGGTGCAGGCCCGGGTGCAGCGTGGCGTGGCTGGCGGCCACGGCCGGCATGGAGTGGCAGTTGATGTGGATGCTGTAGCCATGGCGGGCATGGGCGGCATCGATCTCCTGCGCCACGGCGGCGTGGTAGGGGCGCCAGCAGCGGGCGATGCGCTCCTCGATCTCGGCCACCGTCAGCGGGCGGTCGTAGATGGGCACGCCTTCGTCGGTGAACTTCCAGACCAGGCCTTTGCCCAGGCGCACCTTCTGCAGCACCACCGGGTCGGCCGTCACCTCGTGCGGCCACTGGCCGCCGTCGAACATCGAGGCATCGACCTCGGTGATGTCGCGGTTGGCGTCCAGGTAGATGCGCGGGAAATGCGCCTCGACCCAGCCCACGCCGAGCGCGGGGGCGAAGTCGTAGAGCTTTTCGACGTGCGTGTCTTCGGCCCGGCGCAGCACCGGCAGGGCCAGCGCGGCGCGGAAGTCCTCGGGGTACACGGTGCCGCTGTGCGGCGAGTCGAGCACCACCGGCGTCCGGCCGGGCACGGTGGTCACCATGCGCGCCTGCGGCGGCGCGCAGGGCGCCCCCGCGGCGCCGGGCTCGGCGTGCAGGTACTGGCTGTGGATCAGTTTCAGCACGGCTTGCATAGGCGCACTCCTTGCGAATTACTCGATCTTGATCTTGGCATAGGCCGCGACCTGCTTCATTTTCTCGATCTCGCGCACGATCTGCTTGGAGAAGTCAGCCGGCGTGGTGCCCGAGGGGTACAGGCCCTGGCCTGCCAGGCGGTCGCGCACGGCCGGTTCCTTCAGCGCCGTGGCCACGGCCTGCTGCACGCGCAGCACGGCGGCGGCGGGCGTGGAAGCCGGCGCCACCAGGCCGAACCACGAGGGTTCGTTGGCTTGCTTGTAGCCCAGTTCGGCGTAGGTCGGCACGTCGGGCAGCACGTCCAGGCGTGCGGGCCACGACACGGCCAGCGCTTTCAGCTTGCCGGCCTTCACGTGGGGCAGCGACGAAGCCACCTGGTCGAAGTACACCGGCACCTGGCCGCCCAGCACGTCGTTGATGGCCGGACCCGCACCGCGGTAGGGAATGTGCACCATGGCCGTGCCGGTCGCGCTCTTGAACAGCTCGCCCCACATGTGGCCGATGGTGCCGTTGCCGGGGGTGGCGTAGGAGATCTTGCCGGGGTTGGCCTTGAGGTACTTCACCAGGTCGGCGAAGTCCTTGACGGGCAGCACTTGCGGGTTGACCACGATGATGCCGGGGGCCTTGACGATCTCGGTCACGCCCACGAAGTCCTTGATGGGGTCGTAGGGCAGCTTGGCGTACACGGCGGGGTTCACGCCGTGCGTGGACAGCGTGGCCACGCCGAAGGTCAGGCCGTCGCCGGCCGCGCGGGCGATTTCGGCCATGCCGATGGAGCCGCCGGCACCAGCGCGGTTTTCGATCACCACGGGCTGGCCCAGCAGGCGCTGCAGGGGCTCCTGCAGCGAACGGCCGGCGATGTCGGTGGCGCCGCCCGGCGGGAAGGGAACGACGATGCGCAGGGGCTTGTCCTGGGCGAAAGACATTCCAGGAGCGACAGATGCGGCAGCCACTGCAGCGAGAAGATGACGACGTTGCATGGGGTTATTCCTTTAAGAGAGACTGAGATTACCGGATTCGGTGCCGGTGAAAAAGCAAATGGTATGCCTGTTAATATTCCAACCAGGAATGTTTTGATCGCCCCGAGCCATGTCTTTGCGCCGCCTCAATCCCCCGCTGCATTTGCTGCGCGCCTTCTGTACCGTGGCGCGCTTCGGCGGCGTCTCCCGTGCCGCGGAGGCGCTGCACCTCACGCAGAGCGCCGTCAGCAAGCAGGTGCAGGAGCTGGAGCGCTGGGTGGGCATCGACCTGTTCGAGCGCAGCCGCAAGCGCCTCACGCTCACTCCCGCCGGCGAGCGCTACGAGAAGGCTGTGAGCGCGCTGCTCACGCGGCTGGAGGCGGCCACGCTGGAGCTGATCACCAGCGGCGGCGACGGCGGCGCGCTGCACCTGTCGGTGCTGCCCACCTTCGCCGCCAAATGGCTCATTCCCCTGCTGCCCCAGCTGCACCAGCAGCACCCGCAGGTGACGCTGCACTTCGTGCCCTTCGTGCACGGCTACGACTTCTCGGACCCCGAACTGGACTGCTCCATCCTCTTCGGCGACGGGCACTGGCCGGGCGCGCGATCGCACTACCTGGCCGGCAACGACGTGGCGCTGATCGCGCCGCGCAAGGAGCTGGCCGAGGTGGACATCCGCAGCCCGCAGGACGTGGCGCGCTGCACGCTGCTGCGCCATGCGACCATTCCGGCATCGTGGGAGCGCTGGAGCGAGGCGCACGGCCTGCACGGCCTGAACACGCTGGCCGGCCCGCAGTTCGACCAGTTCCAGACCATGATCCGCGCCGTCTCCGTGGGCATGGGCGTGGCCCTGGTGCCGCGCTGCCTGGTGCAGGACGAGATCACCGCCGGCACCGTGGCCGAGCCGCTGCCCGGCGGCGGCTACACCAGCGACCTGGGCTACTGGCTGTGCTACCCCGAGGCCCGCGCCCACCTGGCGACGCTGGTGCGCTTTCGCGACTGGCTGCTGGCGGTGCCCAAGCCGGTGCCCTGAGCGGCGACGGAGCCCGGGCCGGGGGCTTGGGGATACGAGGCACAGAAGCCACGAGCCCAATCGGCCTCCAGCGCTTGTCCATCAATCGCGAGCAGCTATTTAATTAATAGCAAACCGCCTGCTGCGCGCCGCTCAGTCGCCGCGCACCTCGGCCACCAGGGCCTCCAGCTCGCGCACATCCGCCACCACCAGGGCGTGCGGCCCGTCCTTGCGCAGCACGCCACGCTTGGTGAGGGCGCTCAGCTCGCGCGTGACCTGTTCGCGGTTGGTGCTGATCTTGCCGGCCAGCACGGCGTGCGCCGGGGCCGGGTCGATGCGGGCGGTGTTGCCCTCCACGCCTGCGGCCTGCGCCAGGCGCAGCAGTTCGGCATGCAGGCGCGTTTGCACGCCCAGGGTGCTGAGTTCGATGACGCGCTCGGTCAGCCGCCGCACCAGCAGCGTGAGGTTGGCCATCATCCGCATGGCCACCACCGGCTCGCGCCGCAGCAGCGCCAAAAAGGCCTCGCCCGGCAGGCACGCCAGCAGCGACGGCTCCAGCGTCACCACGTCGGCCGAGCGGGGCTGGCCGTCGATGGCCGACAGGTCGCCGAAGTGCTCGCCGGCCTCGTAGTCGCGGAAGGTCACCTCGCGCCCGTTCGCCGAGTAGGTGGTGATGCGCGCGCGGCCCGACACCAGAAAGAACACCTCGCCCGCCGCGGAGGCCCGCGTGAACACCGGCTTGCGCGCATCGATGGTGCGCCAGTCGCACTCGGCGGCGATGCGGTCCAGGCAGGCATCGCCCAGGCCGTCCAGCAGAGCAATGCGGCGCAGGGCCAGGCTGGAGCGGGCAGCGGGGGCGGTCATGGGAGGGGATGGACGGAGGAGGGATGGAAGCGATGGCACGGGACGCCGCCCCGCGCGGGGGGGGGGGGGTGGCGCTTTATGCTCCGGCCCCCTCCGCTCCGCAGCGCCCCCGCTCCATGTCCCTGCCGCTCCCTCGCCTTCGTCTGCCCACCGTGCGCAACCTGCGCTGGGCCAGCGGCGTGGTGATGTGGGTCTATGTCGCGCTGCACCTGGTCAACCACGCGGCCGGGCTGGTGTCGCTGGACGCGGCAGAGGCCCTGCGCCGCGGGCTGCACGGCCTGTGGGGCACGGTGCCCGGCACGGTGCTGCTGTATGGCGCGTTCGCCGTGCACCTGGGCATGGCCGCCGTGGCGGTGTGGCAGCGGCGCAGCCTGCGCATGCCGGCCATCGAGGCGGTGCGTCTGGCGCTCGGCCTGTGCCTGCCGCTGCTGCTGGCGGCCCACTTCGTGTCCACCCGCTGGGCTCAGGAGGCCTGGGGCGTGGACCCGTCCTACGCCCGCATCGTGCGCGCTATCTGGAGCCCCGAAAGCCTCGCGCTGCAGCTGTTGCTGCTCAGCACCGCCTGGGCCCACGGCTGCCTGGGCCTGCACCTGGCGCTGCGCCTGCGCGCCGGCTGGCGGCGCTGGCAGCCGCTGCTGCTGACGGGCGCGGTGCTGCTGCCGGTGCTGGCCGCGCTGGGCCTGCTG
>JAEWPH010000248.1 GCA_023460715.1 Pseudomonadota bacterium
GTGCTGGTGAACGCAGCCCCGGCCCGCCGAGCCGTTTCAGGCAGCCCGTGCGCCCCTGTGCGCCGGCGCTGCGCTCCACAGGAATTCCATGCACACCTCCGCCACCTCGGGCGCCTTGCAGATCGAGCGCCTGGTCAAGGAATACCGCGCCGGCACGCCGGTGCTGAAGTCCATCGACCTGACCATCGCCAACACGGGGCTGACCAGCATCATCGGGCCTTCGGGCACCGGCAAGTCCACGCTGATCCGCTGCATCAACCGGCTCGTCACGCCCACCTCGGGCCGCATCCTGCTCCACCTGGGCGGCGAGCAGGTGGACATGGCGCAGCTGCAGGGCCGCGCCCTGCGCCGCGCGCGCCGCCACATCGGCATGGTGTTCCAGGAATACAACCTGGTCGAGCGCCTGACGGTGATGGAGAACCTGCTCACCGGCCGCCTGGGCTACCTGTCGGCCTGGCGCGCCTGGCGCCGCAAGTTCGAGCCCGAGGACTTCGCACATGCCTACGAGCTGCTGGAGGTGGTGGGCCTGTCGGCCTTCGCCAACCAGCGCGTGGACGCGCTCAGCGGCGGCCAGCGCCAGCGCGTGGGCATCGCCCGGGCGCTGATGCAGCAGCCCTCGGTGCTGCTGGCGGACGAGCCCACCTCGTCGCTGGACCCCAAGACCTCGGTCGAAATCATCCAGTTGCTGCGCGACCAGGGCGTGCAGCGCAACATCCCGGTCATGGTCAACATCCATGACGTGGAGCTGGCGCGCAAATACTCCGACCGCATCGTCGGCATGACCGGCGGCCACGTGGTGTACGACGGACCGCCCGAGGGCCTGACCGAGGACCACCTGAACACCATCTACGGCGGCAAGGCATGGCTGGAATGACCCCCCCTCCCGCCGCCGCCCGCCCGGGCCCGACCACGGCCTTCCGCTGGAGCGCAGGCCAAAAGGCCCTGGTGCTGGTCGTGCTGGCCTATGGCGTCTGGACGCTGGCCAACCTGGGCGTTTCGGCGGAGCGCCTGTCCGCCGGCTGGGAGCAGGGCGCGCGCTTCATCGGCCGCATGTTCCCGCCCGAGATGGGCAAGATGGACGAGCTGTGGCAAGGCATCAAGGAGACGCTGCAGATCGCCGTGCTGGCCACGGCGATCGGCCTGCTGCTGAGCCTGCCCGTGGGCCTGCTGGCCGCCAGCAACCTGTCGCCCGCGCCGCTGCGCATGGCAGGCCGGGCGCTGATCGCCGTGTGCCGCGCGCTGCATCCCGTGATCAGCGCCATCCTGTTCGTGAAGGCCGTGGGTTTCGGGCCGCTGGCCGGCATCCTGGCGCTGGTGGTGGCCACGGTGGGCTTCGTGGGCAAGCTGTTCGCCGACGCCATCGAGGAAATCTCGCCCAAGCCCATCGAGGCCATGCGCGCCACCGGCGCCTCGTTCGCCAACGTGGTGCTGTTCGGCGTGCTGCCGCAGGTGGCCTCGCGCTTCGTGGGCTTTTCCACCTACCAGCTCGACTCCAACCTGCGCAACTCCACCATGGTGGGCATCGTGGGCGCGGGCGGCATCGGCGGCGCGCTGTTCGCGGCCTTCCTGCGCTATGAATACAGCTTCGTGTGCACCATCCTCGCCACCGTCATCGCGATCATCGTGGTGGGCGAGCTGGTGGTGAACGCCGTCCGAAAGGCCCTGCATGTCTAAGCCCCCCCTGAGTCGCTTCGCGCATTCGCCCTCACGGGGGACCACGCCGGCGGCCGGGCCAAGCCCGCTCCACGGCGTGTGCTGGCATGGCCTGCTCCGCGGCCTCTCGACGATCCGGCCCCGCGCCCGTGAAGGAGCCCTGACATGCAACTGACACACGCCAGCCCTGCCGTCACCTGGCAGCGCCACAGCTTCGGCCAGCGCATGCTGCGCTACGCCCTCTGGGTCTTTTGCGTCTGGGCCATCGTGCAGGCCGCGCGCACGATCGAGGTGATCCCCGAGTTCCTCTACGACGCGCCCGAGCAGATGGGCGACATGCTGCAGCGCATGTGGCCCGTGGATTGGGGCCACTACCGCACGGATGTGCATGCCGCGCTCATGGAGACGCTGCACATGGCCACGCTCGGCACCCTGCTGTCGCTGGCGCTGGCCCTGCCGCTGGGCGTGATGGTGGCGGGCAACGTCACCCGCAACCGGGCGCTGAACTTCATCGCCCGCGTGGTGCTGGTGGCCAGCCGCTCGGTCAACTCGCTGGTGTGGGCGCTGCTGTTCGTGGCCATCTTCGGGCCGGGGCCGCTGGCAGGCATGCTGGCGATCGCGCTGCGCTCGGTGGGCTTCGTCGGCAAGCTGGTGGGCGAGGCGCTGGAGCAGGCCCCGCGCGGCCCTATCGAGGCGCTGCAGGCCGCCGGCGCATCCAAGTCCGCGCAGATCTGGTACGGCTACTGGCCGCACATCAAGCCCGCCTTCTGGTCGGTGGCGCTGCTGCGCTGGGACATCAACGTGCGCGAATCCGGCGTGCTGGGCCTGGTGGGCGCCGGCGGCATCGGCGTGGTGCTGAACACGGCCATCGACCTGTTCCACTGGAACCGCGTGGCGCTGGTGCTGCTCACCATCTTCGCCGTGGTGGCCGTGGCCGAACTGGTGGTGCTGCAGATCCGCAAGCGGGTGCTGTGAGAGCGGGCACTGCGCCATCCGCTTCTTTTTTGATAGCTTCTTGCGCTTACGGAATAAGCGCTGGCGGCCAAAAGCACCCCAAGCCCCAGGACCTGGCAAGGCGCGGTACGCTGGCAGCCTGTGACAGCCACCGCTTCGGGGCCGCTCCGCCCCACGATCCGCCATGAACCCTGATACCTCCTCCCCCGCCCTGGCGCAACGGCACGCCCTGCAGGACCAGCTGAACCGGCTGCGCCAAGGCGAGACCTCCGCACACGCCTTCAGCCAGTCGGCCCGGCAGCACGGCGCACTGCTGGCCGCGCTGCCCGCCCGCTACGCCGAGGTGCTGCATGGCCTGCTCGACCGGCTGGAGTCCGGCGCGCTGTTTTCCGAAGAGAGCTGCTCCTTCAGCCAGAAGGACCTGATCGACAGCCTGCAAATGTGGCTCGACAAGACCGGGGCCGCTCTGCCGCCGCAGGGCTGACGCGCGCTACGACTCCGCCCGCCCCGCCCACTTTTCCTTGGCGAGGTAGGCCCGCACGCCCAGGCCCCTGAAAGGCTCCGGCGGCATGCGCGTGGGGCGGCCCACGGCCAGGGCATCGGCGATCAGCGGATGGTCCTGGCCCAGCGCCAGGTCAGCCGCCAGCGCGCCCAGCACCGTGTGCTTGACCACGCCGGCCCCGTTGCAGCCGGCCACGCCGTGCACCTGCGGCGCAAAGCGTCCCCAGCGCGGCGCGCCATTGCGCGTCATGGCGATGGCGCCCTCCCAGAAGTGCGACAGCGGCACCTCATCGGCCAGTGACGGAAAACGCGCAGCGAACACGGCGGCGTGCGTGCGCCGCACCCGCTCGCGCACGGTGGCCGGCACGCGGAAGCCAGGCGCATATTCCACGCCCTGGCGTACCAGGATGCGGTGGCCGTCCGTGTAGCGGAGCGTGGCGCCGGTGATCGCGTTCACGGGCGTCACGCCCCAGCCCGCAGGCGCTCCGAGCCGCGCGCGCTGCGCGGGCGTGAGCGGCTCGGTGAGCGATGCAAAGGTGGCGAGCGGAAAGGTCTCGCCGCGGAACAGCCCCAGCTGCTGCGCGAAGCCGTTCGTGGCCAGCAGCAGTTGCGGCGCGGTGACGCTGCCGTGCGCCGTGCGCGCCACCACATGGTTGCCGGACAGGTCGAGGGACGCCACCGGCGAGCGCTCGTACAGCGTGACGCTGCCCGGCAGCGCATCCGCCAGCCCGCGGCACAGCGCGGCAGGGTTCAGCAGCACCGTGCCCGGCGTGTAAAGGCCGACCCGAAAGTAGTCCGTGCCCAGCCGCGCCGCCAGGCCGCTGCGGTCGAGCAGCTCCTGCGGCTGGCCGTGCCGGCGCAGTGCTTCGACATGGTGCGCCAGCGTGCGTTCTGCCGCGGGCGAGACGGCGCAGTGGTACTTGCCGGCACGCCGCCACTGGCAGTCGGTGGCGTGCGCGGCCACCAGCCGCTCCAGGTCGGCCATGCCGGCGTCCAGCAGGCGCTGGTAATGCGCGGCCTGGCGCAGTTCCTCCATCGAGCTGCCGACGTTGTGCGGCACGTCGATGGCGAAGCCGGAATTGCGGCCCGAGGCGTTGTCGCCCACGGTGCCCGCCTCCACCAGCGCGATGTGCGCGTGCGGGCGCAGCTCGGCCAGGCGCCGCGCCGCCGCCAGGCCGGCGTAGCCCGCGCCCAGCACCAGCCAGTCGGCGCGGACGTCGCCCGCCAAGGCATGGCGCGGCGTGCGTGCCGGCAGGATGGCGGACCAGCCGTTGTCGGTATCGTGCTGTGGGGCGCGCAGCGTGCGCGGCGGGGGGCGGCTCACCGGGCCACGCAGGCCTTGCACAGCTGCAGCGCCAGCCGCTGCAGGGCCTGCCAGCCGTCGGCCGGCCAGTCGGGCACCTTGAGGCCTTTGACGATGCCGTCCACCGTGTGGGCGGACTGCAGCAGGCGCGCGGCGGTGGCGTCGTTCAGGCGCGGCAGCACGCGCTCGAACAGCCGTTCCTTGGGGCCCCAGACGCGGTTCTCGCGCAGGGCCATGGGCAGGGGCTTGCCGGCGTTCATGGCGTCCTTCACGCGCTTCAGTGCGCGGATGTCCTCGGCCAGCGCCCAGTGCACCAGCACCTCGGCCTCGCCTTCGGCCTGCAGGCCGTCGAGCATGCGCTGCACGCGCAGCACCTGGCCGGAGAGCACCGCCTCGGACAGCTTGAACACGTCGTAGCGCGCCACGTTGAGCACGGCGGATTCGACTTGGCTCCACGACAGCTCGCCCGGCGGGTGCAGCAGCGCGAGTTTCTGGATCTCCTGGTGCGCGGCCAGCAGGTTGCCTTCCACGCGGTCGGCAAAGAACTGCAGCGTGCGCTGGCCTTCTTCGCCCGGCGCCACGCGCTGGCCCTGCGCGCCCAGGCGCTGGGCGATCCATTGCGGCAGCGCGCCGCGCTCCACCGGGTCGATCTGCACGCTGACACCGTGGCCGTCCAGCGCGCTGAACCAGGCGCCGGTGCGGGTCGCCTTGTCCAGGCGCGGCAGCATCACCAGGGTGAGCGTGCTGTCGTTGCCCTGCGCGCTTTCGGCGATCTGCTGCAGGGCGACGCTGCCGTCCTTGCCCGGCTTGCCCGAGGGAATGCGGATCTCGACGATCTGTTTGTCGGCGAACAGGGACAGCGAGCCGCCGGCGGCCAGCACGGCGCTCCAGTCGAAGTGCGCCCCCGCCACCGTGTAGCTGCTGCGCTCGGTGTAGCCCTGCGCGCGCGCCGCGGCGCGGATGGCGTCGGCCGCCTCCTGCTGCAGCAGCGGCTCGTCGCCGTGCAGGGTGTAGAGCGACCGCACGCCCTTGCTCAATTGGGCCGGCAGCTGGTTCAGTGCAAGTTGCATGGGTGAGGAGGCAAACAGGCCATCAGCGCTTATGCATTAAGCGCGACAAGCTATTAAAACAATAGCAAGATACACCACCCCAAGCGCTGGCGCGGGGCGGGCGCTTGCTTCAGGGCCCGGCCGGGGGCTTGACCGCGGCCAGCCGGCGCATGAGCTGCTGCGCCAGGTCGGTCTGCATGTCCTTGAACAGCAGGGCCTCCTCGCCTTCCTTGGACAGCGCAATGCTTTCGTTGTAGCTGATGTCGCGCTGCTGGAGCAGTTCGGTGTCCGGGATCCACTCCTGGTCCTGCGGGCCGCGCAGACGGAAGCGCACGCGCAGGCGCAACTGCAGCTCGCGCACCTGACCAGAGGCGTTCTGGCCCACGACCACGCGCTCCTGCCGCTCGGAGAGGATGTCGACGATGGCCTCGGCCTGCGGCTGCTGCGCGGCGTCCGTCAGCACCGTCAGCGCTCCGCCGGAGCTTTGCAGCTGGCGGCGCAGCTCGCGCACGAACGGCGAAGCGCCCGGCACATACAGCGTGGCGAAGGCGAACTCCGGCGCGCGGCGCAGGCGGAAGCCGCAGGCCGCCAGCGGTGCAGCAGCGGCCAGCGCGATCAGAAGGGTGCGTTTGTGCATGGACGGTTCCTGGTGGCGGTGGCCGGACGGGTTGGGTAGACGGGCCACGGTCAGACGACGACGTTCACCAGCCGGCCCGGCACCACGATGACCTTCTTGGGCGCCGCGCCGTTGGCGAAGGCCTGGAAGTCGGGGCTGGCCAGCGCGATGCGCTCGATCTCGGCCTTGTCGGCCGAGGCGGGCACCAGGATGGCGCCGCGCAGCTTGCCGTTGACCTGCAGCATCAGCTGCAGCTCGTCCTGCACCAACGCCGCGGCATCCACCTGGGGCCAGGGAGCGTCCAGCAGATCACCGAGCGCGCCGGCATAGCCCAGCCCGTTCCACAGGCTGTGCGCGATGTGCGGCGTGGCCGGGTACAGCGCCCGCAGCAGGATGCCGAAGCCTTCGATCAGTGCGACCTGCGCGCCCGCGCTGTCCGTCGCCTTGAAGTCTTCCAGCGCGTTGATCATCTTCATCGCGCCGGACACCACGGTGTTGTACTGCATGCGCTGGTAGTCGTAGTCCACCTGCTTGAGCACGGTGTGGATCTCCAGCCGCAGGGCCTTGGCCTCCTTGCTGAACTCCACGTCCTTCAGGCTGCCGGCGCTTGCCACGCTTGCGGTAGCCGCTCCCATATCCATAGCGGACAGCTTGACGCCGAAGTTCCACACGCGGCGCAGAAAGCGGTAGCTGCCTTCCACCGCCGCGTCGTTCCATTCCAGCGTGGCCTCGGGCGGGGCGGTGAACATGGTGTACAGGCGGGCCGTGTCGGCGCCGTACTTCTCGATCAGGTCCTGCGGATCGACGCCGTTGTTCTTGGACTTGGACATGGTGCCCACGCCCTCGTAGTCGATGGGCGTGCCCACGGGCAGCAGGCCGTCGCCGCTCGTGGCCTCGTTCTTGAGCTTGGCGCCGATGATCTTGCCGCCTTCATCGAGCACATGCTCCACATCGTGCGGCCAGAAGTAATCCTTGCCGCCCTTGGCGGTGCGGCGGCTGTAGATGTGGTTGAGCACCATGCCCTGGGTGAGCAGCTTGGTGAAAGGCTCGTCCACGGCCACCAGCCCCAGGTCGCGCATGACCTTGGTCCAGAAGCGCGCGTACAGCAGGTGCAGGATGGCGTGCTCGATGCCGCCGATGTACTGGTCCATCGGCATCCAGTACTTGGCGCCTTCGGCCACCATGGCCTCGCTGTTCTTCGGGTCGCAGTAGCGCATGAAGTACCACGACGAATCCACGAAGGTGTCCATGGTGTCGGTTTCGCGGCGCGCGGCCTTGCCGCAGACCGGGCAGGTCACGCCGGCATGGAAGCCCTCGTGCTTGTGCAGCGGGTTGCCCGAGCCGTCGGGGATGCAGTCCTGCGGCAGCACCACGGGCAGATCCTTCTCGGGGACCGGCACGGCGCCGTGCTCGTCGCAATGGATGATGGGGATCGGCGTGCCCCAGTAGCGCTGGCGGCTGACGCCCCAGTCGCGCAGGCGCCAGGTGGTCTTGAGTTCGCCCAGGCCCTTCTCGTGCAGCGCATGGGCCACGGCGGCCACGGCTTCCTTGTATGACAGGCCGCTGAAATTGTCGGAGTTGATGGTGACGCCCTGGACCTTGTCGCCGTACCAGTCCTGCCAGCGGTGGTAGTCGAAGGTCTCGCCGTCGACCAGCACCACCTGCTTGATCTCCAGGCCGTACTTGAGCGCGAAGGCGAAGTCACGCTCGTCGTGCGCCGGCACACCCATCACGGCGCCGTCGCCATAGCCCATCAGCACGTAGTTGCCCACCCACACCTCCACCGGTTCTTCGGTGAGCGGATGGGTCACGGTCAGGCCCGTGCGCATGCCCTTCTTTTCCTGCGTGGCCAGCTCGGCCTCGGTGGTGCCGCCGGTCTTGCATTCCTCGATGAAGGCAGCCAGCTCGGGGTTGCTGCACGCAGCGTGCGCAGCCAGCGGGTGCTCGGGCGCCACGGCGCAGAAGGTCACGCCCATGATGGTGTCGGCGCGCGTGGTGAACACGTACATCCTGCCGTCGCCGATCAGCTTGCCGTCATCGCCCTGGATGTCGTGGGTGAAGGCAAAGCGCACGCCTTCGCTCTTGCCGATCCAGTTCTCCTGCATCAGCTTGACGCGCTCCGGCCAGCCGGGCAGCTTGTCGCCGGTCACGAAGTCGAGCAGCTCTTCGGCGTAGTCGGTGATCTTGAGGTAGTAGCCGGGGATCTCGCGCTTCTCGACCACGGCGCCCGTGCGCCAGCCCTTGCCGTCGATGACCTGCTCGTTGGCCAGCACGGTCTGGTCCACCGGATCCCAGTTCACGACCTGGGTCTTGCGGTAGGCGATGCCCTTCTCCAGCATCTTGAGGAACAGCCACTGGTTCCATTGGTAGTACTCGGGGTCGCAGGTAGCGACCTCACGGCTCCAGTCGATGGCCAGGCCCATCGCCTGCATCTGCTTCTTCATGTACGCGATGTTCTCGTACGTCCACTTCGCAGGCGGCACGCCGTTCTTCAGCGCGGCGTTCTCGGCCGGCAGGCCGAAGGCGTCCCAGCCCATGGGCATCAGCACGTTGTGGCCGTTCATGCGCAGGTAGCGCGTGAGCATGTCGTTGATCGTGTAGTTGCGCACGTGTCCCATGTGCAGCTTGCCGCTGGGGTAGGGCAACATGGAGCAGGCGTAGAACTTCTTCTTCGGCTCACCCCGCGCGTCGCGCGCGTCCTCGTTCACACGGTAGGCATCGGCAGCCGCCCAATGGCTGTGGGCGGCGCGCTCGACTTCGGAGTGGATGTATTTGTCTTGCATGGATGGACGGGCCGCGCGGATGCGGCCCCGATGGGTGTCTACGGGTCAGCGGCGATTTTAGGCGGGATGCATGCCGCCGCGGCCACGCACCATCCCGTCGGGGCGTCCGCCGGACAGGCAAGCGCCCTCGGCGTGCCGAACAGGGAACCTCTGCGCAGCGGGCCGCTCCCATGACCGGCGCCATCGCGCGCCGTGGGGCTTCCCTCCGCCCCGGCCTGCCCGCGGCGTGAATCCACTGTGCCGTTGCCCGCCCGCCCTCCCACCCTCTTCTCTTGACCGAAAGGATGCCTTTCCGTGGTTCTGCCGTTGCCTTCCGATTGGGACCCGTGGGTCCAGACCGCCTGCGGGCTCGCCGTGCTGGCGCTGGTGTCGCTCCTGGCGCGCGCCATCGCGCAAAGCCTGCTGTGCCGCCTGCGCGGCCCCCAGCAAGGCAGCGCCCCGACACGCTGGGCCCGTGTGCTGCTGCACCCCAAGGTGCTGCGCCGGGCCGCGCAGATCGTGCCGTCGCTCGCCGTCCAGATCGGGATCGCCGCCGTACCGCACCTGCCGGGCGCCGCCTCCGAGGTGATCCGCAATGTCGCGGTGGCCCTGACCGTGCTGCATGCGGTGCGCACGCTCCACGCGTTGCTCGACGCCGCGCTGGAGCAGCAGCAGCGCGAGGAGGCGGCGCAGCAGCCGACCGGGCGCTCCATCAAGAGCTACGTGCAACTGGGCAAACTGTTGCTCGGCCTGGTGGGCGCCATCGTGATCGTGGCCGCGCTGGTGGATCGGTCTCCGCTGATCCTGCTGTCCGGTCTGGGCGCCATGTCCGCGGTGCTCATGCTGGTGTTCAAGGACACGCTGCTGTCCTTCACCGCCGGCCTGCTGCTGTCCACCAACGACATGCTGCGCGTGGGCGACTGGATCGAGATGCCGCAGGTGGGCGCGGACGGCTTCGTGATCGACATCGCGCTGCACACGGTGAAGGTGCAGAACTGGGACAAGACCATCACCACCGTGCCGACCTGGCGCCTGATGTCCGAGAGCTACCGCAACTGGCGCGGCATGTTCGGCTCGGGCGGGCGGCGCATCAAGCGCACGCTGCGGCTGGACACGGCCTCCATCCATTTCCTGGACTCCGCGGAGGTGGACCGCCTGTCCCGCATCGCGCTGCTGCAGCCCTACCTGGAAGGCAAGCGCCGGGACATCACGCAAACCCACGCGGCCCTGCAGATGCGCCTGGGCCCGCAGGCGGCCGAGCCGGCCAACCAGCGGCGCCTGACCAACATCGGCACCTTCCGCGCCTATGTGGATGCCTACCTGCGCGCCCACCCCGGCATCCACCAGGAGATGGCGCTGATGGTGCGCACCCTGGAGCCCACGCCCGAGGGCGCCCCGGTGGAGCTGTACTGCTTCACCGCGACGACGGCGTGGGTGGAGTACGAGGCCATCCAGGGCGACATCTTCGACCACCTGCTGGCGATCCTGCCGGAGTTTGGTCTGCGGGCGTACCAGAGCCCGTCCGGCAACGATATCCGCGAAGGCCTGCTGGGGCTGCGCGCGGGTCTTGCTGTGCGCCTGGCGTCCTGAGCGGCGGCGGCGCCGCCGGGGTTGTGCAAGGCCCGCGGGCGGGCTGCCTGACTCAACGAGCGTTCGCGTGATCCGGCGGCTCGGCCACGAAGCCGATGCGGCGCAGCCCTGCAGCCTGCGCCGCGCCCATCACTTCGACCACGCGGCCATAAGGCACGGCCGCGTCCGCGCGCAACTGCACCTCGGCATCGGGGCGCTGCTGCGCCGCCTGCGCCAGCCGTCGGGCGAGCGCGTCGTCCGGCAGCGGTTCGTCGTCGATATAGGCCTGGCCCGCGCGGTCCAGCGCCAGCCGGACGGGCTGCACCGGAGCACCCGGCGCGGTGCCCGCAGCCTGCGGCAGGTCCAGCCGGATCGCACTGGACAGCAGGGGCGCCGTGAGGATGAAGATGACCACCAGCACCAGCATTACATCGACCAACGGCGTCACGTTGATGTCGCTGAAGGGCCGAGGCCCGGAGGTACGTTCGAGTCGGCCGAATGCCATGGGACGGCTGCCTGCGAAAAAGATGCGCCGTCAGTCGCCGGCACGCGCGGCCGGCGCCACGCCGGCATCGTCGAGCAGCATGTCGCGCACATCCCGGGCGAAGCCTTCCAGCTCCGCCTCGACCCGGCCGATGAAGCGGCCGAACACGTTGTAGGCCAGCACGGCCGGCAAGGCCACGGCCAGCCCCGCGGCGGTCATGATCAGGGCCTCGCCCACCGGACCGGCCACGCGGTCGATGGAGATCTGACCGGCGCCGGCCATGGCGGTGAGGGCATGGTAAATGCCCCATACGGTGCCCAGCAGCCCGACGAAAGGCGCCGTGGACCCCACCGTGGCCAGCAACACCTGGCCGAAATGCAATCTGCCGACGGAGCGATGCAGCGCATCGCGCAAGGCCCGGGTGAGTTGCTGCGACAGTCCGCCCCGCGTGGCGAGGGTGCCGCCGCCGGCGGCATCCACCACGGGGCGCACCGCGGCCACTAGCGGCGTCACCACGCCCTGGCGGTCAAAGGCGGCTAGGCGGTCCTGTGCCTCCTGCAGCGAGGGTGCCTGCCAAAAGGCCGCCGTGCAGCGGGCCACGTCCACGGTGGCCTGGCGCAGGAAGCGCAGTTTCCAGAACACCACGACCCAGCTGGCCACCGACATCCCCAGCAGCACCAGGGCCGTGCCCTGCGTGACGGCATCGCCTTGCCGCAACCAGTGGAGGCTGTCCATGGACTGCTGACGTACCGTCAGTCGTTGAGGCCGAGCACGTCGAACATGTCGAACAGGCCCGTGCGTTGCGCCGCCAGGAAGCGCACCGCGCGCAGGCTGCCCTGCGCGTAGCCCGCACGGCTGGACGCCTTGTGCGAGATCTCGATGCGCTCGCCGGTCCCCGCAAACAGCACCATGTGGTCGCCCACGATGTCGCCGCCACGGATGGCGGCAAAGCCGATGGAAGAAGGATCGCGCTCGCCGGTGACGCCTTCGCGGGCGTACACGGCGCATTCCTTCAGATCGCGGCCCAGGGCCTCGGCAATCACCTCGCCCATCTTGAGCGCCGTGCCGGACGGCGCATCCACCTTGTGCCGGTGGTGCGCCTCCAGGATCTCGATGTCGTAGCCGGTGGACAAAGCCTTGGCGGCCATTTGCAGCAGCTTGAAGGTGACGTTCACCCCCACGCTCATGTTGGGCGCGAAGACCACCGCAGTCTTCTCGGCGTATCGGGCGATCTCGGCCTTCTGCGCATCGGAGAAGCCGGTGGTGCCGATGACGACTTTCACGCCCAGTTCCGCGCAGACGGCCAGATGGGCCAGGGTGCCTTCGGGACGGGTGAAGTCGATCAGCACCTCGGCGTTCTTCAGCCCCTCGCGCAGGTCGGAGGTGATGGTCACGCCGCTGGCGTGCCCCAGGAAAGCGGAGGCATCGAGGCCGATGCCCGGGCTGGAAGGCTGGTCCAGCGCGCCGGCCAGCACGCAGTCGTCCGTGGCGCGCAACGCCTCGATCAGCATGTGGCCCATGCGGCCGGAGGCGCCGGCGACGGCCACGCGGCAGGGTGCGGAAGAAGCAGCAGCGGTCATGGATTCAGGAAGGCAGACAAAGTGGGGCGGGCCGTACCGGGCGCAGGCGGCCCGGCAGCGGGCATCAACGGGCGGAGGATTCCAGCGGAGGGTAGCTGGAGGGCAGCGGTGCCGTGGGGGCGTCGGCTTCGGAATCCTTCACCGGCGCGGGCTTGGGAAACTTGGCGAGCTGCGCCTCGGTGGCTTCCAGCTGCGGCACCTTGTTCTTGGTGGCTTTGGATCCCAGGGTCGCCACGAACTCGGACTCGGTGGGCATCTCGTCGCCTTCGTAGCGGTCGAGCTGATCGCCCTTGAAGAACACGGTCAGCTTGCGGGTCTGGATCTCCACGTCGGGGCGCTTGAGCGTGAAGACGTACTCCCAGCGGTCGGCATGGAACAGACTGGTCGTGAGCGGCGTGCCCAGGACTTCCCGAACCTGCTGCCGGCCCATGCCGGGCTTCAGCGCCTCGACCTGCTCCCGCGACACGAAGTTGCCCTGGACCACGTCCACCTTGTACGGAGTCACCATGCTGGCCACCCGGTTGCTGGCGCTGTCAAAGCTGCCGCAGGCGGACAGGCTGGCACCGATCAACACGATGGCGCCCCAACGGGCGCCGCAAGAGACGGGAGCAGACATGGATATAGCCATAAGGATATGATCGACCCATTGTAGCGGCTGGTTCCTCCGGGCCTTGACGCGCCTTGCGGCACACGAAAGACCTTGTCATGACGAATATCGACGAACTCAAAAGCACCGGACTGAAGGCCACCCTGCCCCGGCTCAAGATCCTGGAGATCTTCCAGAAGGGTGCCCTGCGTCACATGACGGCCGAAGACGTTTTCCGCGTGCTGCTGGAAGAGCGCTCCGACATCGGACTGGCGACCGTGTACCGCGTGCTCACGCAGTTCGAGCAGGCCGGCATCCTGATCCGCAGCAACTTCGAGAGCGGCAAGGCGGTGTACGAGCTCAACGAAGGCCAGCACCACGACCACTTCATCTGCACGATCTGCGGCAAGGTCGAGGAGTTCTACGACCCCGAGATCGAAAAGCGCCAGCAGATCGTGGCCAAGTCCAAGGGCTGGGTGGTGCAGGACCATTCCATGGCGCTGTACGGCCAGTGCGCGAGCTGCGCCAAGACGGCCCGCTGACCCCTGCCGCCACTACGGCGGCCCGAGCGGCGATTCCGCCAAGACGAGGCTCCCGCGCACGGAGCCTCTTTTCTTTCAGGGGCTGTCGCGCTCCATGGCGCGCCGGTGGCGCTCCACGAATTCCTGGTAGGTGTCGATCCCGCGCAGGTTGAGGATGGTGTTGCGCACGGCCGCCTCGACGAGCACGGCGATGTTGCGGCCAGCCACCACCTGGATCACCACCTTGAGCACCGGCACCCCGAGCACATCCTGCGTCAGGGGTTCATAGGGCAAGCGCTCGTACTCCCGCTCCAGCGTTTCCTTGCGCACCAGGTGCACGATGAGCTTGAGCCGCATCTTGCGGCGCACGGCCGTCTCGCCAAAGATCGCCCGGATGTCCAGCAGGCCAATGCCGCGCACCTCCAGCAGGTTCTGCAGCAGTTCGGGGCACTTGCCCTCGATGGTGGTCTGGTTGATGCGGAACAGGTCCACCGCATCATCCGCCACCAAGCCGTTGCCGCGGGAGATCAGCTCCAGCCCCAGTTCGCTCTTGCCCAGGCCGGATTCACCGGTGATGAGCACGCCCAGGCCCAGGATGTCCATGAACACGCCGTGCATCGTCGTGCGGTCGGCGAAGTGCTTGGAGAGGTAGGCGCGCAAGACGTCGATGACGAAGGCCGACGATTCGCGGGTGGCGAACATCGGGATCTGCGCGCGCTCGCACATGGACAGCAGCGCATCGGGCGGTACCTGGCCGTCGGCCAGCACCAGCATCGGCGGCTCGAGCGTCACGATGCGGGCGATGCGGCGCTTGCAGTCCTCAGGCGTGGCGTTGGAGAGGTAGGCGATTTCCCGCTCGCCCAGAATCTGCAAGCGGTAGGGATGGATGTAGTTGAGATAGCCCACCAGGTCTGCGCCCGAGCGGGCCGAGCGCACGGCCACTTCGTCGAAGCGCCGCTCGGAGGCGCCGAGGCCGGCCACCCATTCCCACTTCAGCGGACCGCGGAACTCCTCGAACAGGACATCGGCGCTGATGACGTTGGGCTTCACGGGGTCGGCGCTGGGGGGCGTTCGGGCAGCGAGAAAAAGGGTGCGTCAGGCGGCGGTCTGCGCAGACTGCCAGTTGGCAATCAGGCCGTGCAGCTGGGCGGCATCGGTGCTGGACTTGATCCGCTCGCGCAGCGCGCTGTCACTGAGCAATTCGGCGATCTCGGAGAGGATCTCCAGGTGCTTCTGCGTGGCCGCTTCCGGCACCAGCAGAAAGATCAGCAAGCCCACGGGTTGCTCATCGGGTGCATCGAACCCGATCGGATGCGCCAGCTGGAACACCGCAGCCATGGGCGACTTCAGCCCCTTGATGCGGCCATGGGGGATGGCCACGCCGTGGCCCAACCCGGTGGAGCCCAGGCGCTCGCGCGCAAAGAGGCTGTCCGTGATCAGGGCGCGGGAGAGTCCGTGCTCGCTCTCGAACAGCAGCCCAGCTTCTTCGAAAGCGCGCTTTTTGCTGGTGGCGTCGACGCTCACGAGCACTTGAGCGGGCGGCAGTATGGAGGCAAGACGATTCATAGTGAGAAAAACGATTATGCACGTGCAACGATCAAGCCCGGCAAAACCCTCGAAGTGTAAGTACAAGCAACAAAAAGCCGCCCTCTCGGGCGGCCGTCAGCCGTAACATCTAAGAATGACCGTGGCGGCTGCTGCGTCGCGGTCCTCCTGCCAATCAGGCCGAGGCTCCCATGGCCTCGGGGGCGCGCTTCATGGCCGGGCGGTGGTGGCTCTGCAGCCGATCCTTGTGCCGCACCACCTGGCGGTCCAGCTTGTCGACCAGCTCATCGACGGCAGCGTACAGGTCGGAGTGGGCGCATTCGGCGAAAAGGTCGCTGCCCTTCACATGGATATTGCATTCGGCGCGCTGCCGCTTCTCCTTCTCCTTCTGGTTCTCCACGGTCAGTAGCACCTTGACATCCACCACTTGGTCGAAGTGGCGCGTGATCCGGTCCAGCTTGGAGGTCACGTAGCTGCGCAAGGCGGGGGTCACATCCAGATGATGACCGCTGATCGTCAAGTTCATAGACAGGTCTCCTGTGAGTCACAGTTGAAAAAAGCCGCTCCGTACCGGGTGGGAGCGTCCGACGAACCTGAATGCATTCACGCGTTGGATTCACTATGCGCGCCACCCCGTGGAAAAGCAAACGTACCCGCCATGGGCGCGCGGGTTCTGGGCGCGAGGTGCCATCCGGTCAAAAAACCATCACAATGGCTGAGTTCCCCGCGGGCCCCTGTTCTGGCGCCCCGCCCTCCAGCTCACCTCCCAGCCAGTTTCCCGCCCCGGCCCACCCCGGGGTTGACGTGGGGTCGCCCAGCGGCCTCCCCGCTAGAATCCGCCTTCCAGCGGCGCTGCCCCGCCCGCCTTCCGACACCGCTCCCAGCTCCTATTTCCATGACCCAGCCCAGCCCCGCCGCCCTGCACACTTCCACCCTGACGTCGCTGCCCCTGCTGGCTCGCGGCAAGGTGCGCGACAACTATGCCGTGGGCGAGGACCGCATCCTGATGGTGGCCAGCGACCGGCTTTCGGCCTTCGACGTGATCATGGGCGAGCCCATCCCCGGGAAAGGCGAGCTGCTGACCAAGATGGCGCTGTTCTGGTTCGATAAGCTCGGCCACATCGTCCCCAACCATTTGACAGGCGATGCGCCCGAGAGCGTGGTCACCCCGGCCGAGGTGCCCCAGGTGCAGGGCCGCTCCATGCTGGTCCAGCGCCTGCAGCCGATCCCGGTCGAGGCCGTGGTGCGCGGGTATCTGGCCGGCAGCGGCTGGAAGGAGTACCAGGAGTCGCGCGCGGTGTGCGGCGTGCAGCTGCCCGAGGGGCTGACCAACGCGGCCAAGCTGCCCCAGTCCATCTACACGCCGGCGGCCAAGGCGGCCATGGGCGAGCACGACGAGAACATCACCTTCGAGCGCACGGTGGAGATGATCGGCATCGATCTGGCAACGCGCATCCGCGACATCAGCATCGCCCTGTACGAAGCGGCTGCGGAAATCGCCCTGACCAAGGGCATGATCATCGCCGACACCAAGTTCGAATTCGGCCTCACGCCCGACGGCCAACTGGTGCTGATGGACGAAGTGCTCACCCCCGACAGCTCGCGCTACTGGCCCGTGGAAGGCTACGAGGCCGCACTGGCTGCCGGCCAGAACCCGCCCAGCTACGACAAGCAGTTCGTGCGCGACTGGCTGGAACAGGCCCAGGTGAACGGCAAGCCCTGGAACAAGACCGCCCCCGCACCGCGCCTGCCGCGCGAGGTGGTGGAAAAGACGGCCGCCAAATACCGCGAGGCGCTGGAGCGCCTGACGGCGGCCTGAACGGGCGGCCTCGCGGGAACAAAAAAACGGCCCTTCGGGGCCGTTTTTCATGGATGCGCCCCCGTTCAGGGGCGGCTGCGTGCCGGCGGCAAGCCTGCGCCGGCGCGCTCAGCTCAGCACCACGCTCGAGAGCCGGCGGCGGTAGGTCGCCACCACCGGGTCTTCGGGCGGAATCTGGCCATCGGCCACCTTCACCTTCGGCTGCTCGATCAGCTCCAGCACGCCGACGTAGGCCTTGCGCGCGGCCTCGTCGTTCCACGCCTTGTCGCGCATGAGGATCTCCAGCAGCTCGTCCATCGCATCCGTCCAGCGCTGCGAGGCGATCAGGGCCAGCGCGCGGCCGTAGCGGGCGTCGAAGTCGCGCTTGTTGGCGGCGATCTTGGCATCAAAACCGGCCTCAGCGCTTGCTGCATCTGCGCTACCAGCTATCGAATCAATAGCATCCATCCACAGCTTCAGAGCGCCGAGCTTGCGCGACAGCCCGGCCTTGGCGATGACGGGTGCGAAGGCCACCTTGGCATCGTCGTCGCGGCCCCGCTGCAGCAGGAGCTTGATGTAGTCGAAGCGGGCATCGTCGTTGGCAGGATCGGTGGCAACGGCGTGCTGGAGCGTCTCCAGCGCGGCCTCGGGATCGGCCTCCTCGGGCGCCGCTTCCGGCAGCACGTCGTCTTCTTCGGGAGCCACCGCGTCCGCCGGCGGCACGTGCTTGTCGAGGAAGGCGCGCACCTGGCCCTCGGGCTGCGCGCCCATGAAGCCGTCCACGGGCTGGCCGTTCACCATCAGCACGCAGGTGGGAATGCTGCGGATGCCGAACATGCCGGCGATCTGCTGCTCCTGGTCCGAGTCGATCTTCACCAGCTTGAAGCGGCCGGCGTACTCGGTCTCCAGCTTCTCCAGGATGGGGCCGAGCGTCTTGCACGGGCCGCACCAGGGCGCCCAGAAGTCCACCAGCACGGGCACCTGCATCGACGCGGCGACGACTTCGGCTTCAAAATTTTCTACGGTGACATCGATCATTGGTTCAGGCCCGTTCGGGGTGCGCACGCGGGGCGCGCGCACAAAAAGTAAAATCGCGGGTTCCACTTCGGCGGGCAGGGAGCACCTGCGGCGCCCCACTCCACATGAAACCCATCCAGATCGGTGTGGTCATGGGCTCCAGCAGCGACTGGGACACCATGCAGCACGCAGTGCAGATTCTCCAGCAATTCGGCATCGCCCACGAGGCGCGCGTGGTCTCGGCCCACCGCATGCCCGACGACATGTTCGCCTACGCCGAGGCCGCTGCCGGCCTGGGGATCAAGGCCATCATCGCCGGCGCGGGCGGCGCGGCCCACCTGCCCGGCATGATCGCCGCCAAGACGACGGTGCCGGTGCTCGGCGTGCCCGTGGCCAGCCGCCACCTGCAGGGCGTGGACTCGCTGCACAGCATCGTGCAGATGCCCAAGGGCATTCCAGTGGCGACCTTCGCCATCGGCGCGGCCGGCGCCGCCAATGCCGCGCTGTTCGCCGTGGCCCTGCTGGCGAACGAAGACCCGGCACTGCGTGCCAAGCTCGAAGCCTTCCGCGCCGAGCAGACCGAGGTCGCCCGCGCCATGACCCTGCCCCCGGTGGCCGCATGAGCGTGCAGCCCGACATGAGCGCCGCCGTGCCGTCCCAGGGCGCGAAGGCCCCCTCGGGGAGCGTGGGGACCTCATTGCTCCCCGGTGCCACGCTGGGCGTGCTGGGTGGTGGCCAGCTGGGCCGCATGTTCGTGCACGCCGCGCAGGCCATGGGCTACTTCACCGCCGTGCTCGATGCGGACGCCGACAGCCCCGCCGGGCTGGTCAGCCACCACCACGTCCAGACCGCCTACGAAGACCCCGAGGGCCTGGCCCGTTTGGCCGGCCTGAGCGACGCCATCACCACCGAGTTCGAGAACGTGCCCGCGCAGGCGCTGCGCACCCTGGGCGCCGAGCGCCCCGTGGCGCCCGCTGCCAGCGCCGTCGCCATCGCGCAGGACCGTGCGCAGGAAAAGGCCCACTTCGTGCGCTGCGGCGTGCCCTGCGCGCCGTACGCGGTGATCGAAACGGCCGCCCAGCTGGCCGCGGTGGATGCCGCCGCCCTGCTGCCGGGCATCCTCAAGACGGCCCGCCTGGGCTACGACGGCAAGGGCCAGGCCCGCGTGAAGACGCCAGAGGAGCTGGCCGCTGCCTGGCAATCCATGGGCCAGGTACCCTGCGTGCTCGAAAAGAGGCTGCCGCTGGCGCTGGAATGCTCGGTGATCGTGGCGCGCGGCGCCGACGGTGCCTGCGTGCACCTGCCGGTGCAGCGCAACCTGCACCGCGAGGGCATCCTCGCCGTGACCGAGGTTTATGAAGGAAATGTGCCCGCAGCGCTTGCGCAGCAAGCGGTAGCCGCTGCGAAATCGGTAGCAGAAGGCCTGCAGTACGTGGGCGTGCTGTGCGTAGAGTTCTTCGTACTGGAGGGCGGCACGCTGGTGGTCAATGAGATCGCTCCGCGCCCCCACAACAGCGGCCACTACAGCCAGAACGCCTGCGACGTGTCGCAGTTCGAGCTGCAGGTGCGCACCCTGGCCGGCCTGCCGCTCACGCAGCCGCGCCTGCACAGCCCGGCCGTCATGCTCAACCTGCTGGGCGACCTGTGGTTCGCTCGCGGCGGCACGCAGCCCCAGACGCCGCCCTGGGACGCCGTCCTGGCCCTGCCCGGCACCCACCTGCACCTGTACGGCAAGGCCCAGGCCAAGCCCGGACGCAAGATGGGGCACCTGAACATCACCGCCCCCACGGCCGAAGCCGCACGCGCCACCGCGCTGCAGGCCGCGGCGCTGCTGGGCATCGCGCCCTTCTGAGCGCGCAAGGCACGCCATGATCCTCGACGGCCGCCTGGCCACCTCCATCGACGCCGCCGCACGCGTGCTGCGCACTAGCGGCCTGCTGGGCCTGCCCACCGAGACGGTGTACGGCCTGGCCGCCGATGCCGCCAGCGACGCGGCCGTGGCGCAGATCTTCACCGCCAAGGGCCGGCCCAGCGACCACCCGCTGATCGTCCACGTGGCGGATGCGGCCGGCCTGGCCCACTTCGCCGGCGAGGTGCCGGCCTTCGCCCAAGCGCTGGCCGACGCCTTCTGGCCCGGCCCGCTCACGCTCATCCTGCCGCGCCTCCCCGGCCGCGCCACGGCGGCCACGGGCGGACAGGACAGCGTGGGCCTGCGC
>JAEWPH010000249.1 GCA_023460715.1 Pseudomonadota bacterium
GGGCAGGCCATTGACCACGGAGCAGCGGGCGCCCCGGCGGCCCATGACGATCACGACGGCCACAACCACGGCGCCCTGCCCGGCTGGGGCCGCATCGGCGCCGCGCTGGTGGCGGCCCTCGGGGCCGAACTGCTGCACCTGGCCGCGCCGGACACCGCCGTCTGGCACTACGGCGGCATGGCCCTGGCCGCGGCGGCCATCCTGCTGGCCGGCCTGGGCATCTACCGCAGCGGCTGGAAGTCGCTGCTGCGCGGGCAACTGGGCATCAGCGCGCTCATGGCCGTAGCCGTCACCGGCGCCTTCCTCATCGGCCAGTGGCCCGAGGCCGCCATGGTGATGGCGCTCTACGCGCTGGCCGAACGCATCGAGGAACGCGCCGTGGGCCGCGCCCGCGACGCCATTGGCGCCCTGCTGGCCCTGAGCCCCGACGAGGCCGACATGCAGCAGCCGGACGGCCAATGGCGCACCGTGGCGTCGGCCGAGGTGCCCGTGGACGCCATCGTGCGCGTGCGCCCCGGCGGCCGCGTGCCTCTGGACGGCGTGGTCACCGCCGGCCGCAGCGCCGTCGACGAATCCAGCGTGACCGGCGAGAGCCTGGCCGTGGACAAGGCGCCCGGCGACAAGCTGTATGCCGGCACGCTCAACGCCCAGTCCGAGTTGGAACTGCGCGTGACGGCCGCCACCGGCCACACCACGCTGGACCGCATCATCCGCGCCGTGGAAGAGGCCCAGAGCGCCCGCGCGCCCACGCAGCGCTTCGTCGACCGCTTCGCGGCCGTCTACACGCCGGCCGTGTTCGTGCTGGCGCTCGGCGTGGCCGTGGGCGCGCCGCTGCTTCTGGGCTGGACATGGCTGGACGCCATCTACCGCGCGCTGGTGCTGCTGGTCATCGCCTGCCCCTGCGCGCTGGTGCTGGCCACGCCCGTCACCGTGGTGAGCGGCCTGGCCGCCGCCGCGCGCCGCGGCATCCTCATCAAGGGCGGCAACTGGCTGGAGCTGGCACGCGGCGTACGCGCCGTGGCCTTCGACAAGACCGGCACCGTCACGGCCGGCCGGCCGGTGCTGGTGGGGCAGGAAACGCTCGGCGACGACAGCGCCCGCGACGTGGCCGCCGCCCTGGCGGGCCGCTCGGACCACCCCGTGTCCCTGGCCATCGCCGCCGGCCTGGCCGCCCAGGACGGGGCCGCGCACGAGCCGCTCGCGGTGCAGGATTTCACCGCCCTGCCCGGCCGCGGCGTGCAGGCGCACGTCGGCGGAGGCCTCTGGTGGCTGGGCAACCGCCGCCTGATGCAGGAGCGCGGCCTGTGGAACGACACCGTGGAAGCGGCCGCCGAGCGGCACGAATCGCAGGGCCGCAGCGTGACCCTGCTGGCCGACGCCACGGCCGTGCGCGCGCTCTACGCCGTGTCCGACACCCTGCGCCCGCAGGCCAGGGATGCCGTGGCCGATCTGCGTGCTTTGGGCATCGTGCCCGTCATGCTCACCGGCGACCATGGCGCCGCCGCCCAGGCCGCCGCGCGCGAGGCCGGCATCGACGAAGTGCAGGCCAGTCTGCTGCCCGAACAGAAGCTCGCCGCCATCGCCGCGCTGCAGCAAAAGCACGGCATGACCGCCATGGCCGGCGACGGCATCAACGACGCGCCCGCCCTGGCCAAGGCCGACATCGGCTTTGCCATGGGCGGCGCAGGCACTGACGTCGCCATGGAAACGGCCGACGTGGTCATCATGAACGACGACCTGCGCCGCGTGGCCGAGACGGTGCGCCTGTCGCGCCGCACGCACGCGGTGCTGATGCAGAACATCGCCCTGGCCCTGGGCATCAAGCTGGTGTTCTTCGGCCTGGCCCTGGCCGGGCAGGCCACCATGTGGATGGCCGTGTTCGCCGACATGGGCGCCAGCCTGCTGGTGGTGGGCAACGGGCTGCGCATGCTGCGGGCTGAGCGCCCGGAGTCGATGCTCTCAAAACAAGAGCATGCTGCGCCGGCCGCATAAGCCCCAGAGCCATTTTTTTGCCATTACCGACTTGGTGCATTTCCGGCCCGCGGCGTCGCGGCCCCTCAGAACCGGACGGTGGCGCTGAGGTTGAAGCTGCGCGGGTCGCCCGCCTTGACGTAGTTGCCGTACTGGTAGAGCCAGTACCGCTTGTCAGCCGCGTTGTTGAGGGCGAAGCGGAAGGTGGTGTCGTGGCCGCCCACCACCGTGTCGTAGGTGGCGCCCAGGTTCAGCAGGGTGAAACCATCGGTGCGCAGGTCATTGGCGGGGCGCAGCATGGTCGGGCCGGTGTGCTTGACGCCGGCCGTCAGCTGCAGCCCCGGCAGCTGGGGCACGCGGTAGGCCACCTGCGCCGTGGCCACCACCTTGGGCGCGCCCACGACGCGGTTGCCGGCATAGGCATTGCCCCGGCCATATTCGGGATCCAGCAGCATCAGGCTGCCGCCCACGCGCCACGGACGGCCCAGGCGGGCCGTCGCGCCCAGCTCCACCCCCTGGAAGGTGGACTCGCCGTCCTGCACCAGCGTGTTGCTGGCATTGACGTACTCCGCCTTCTTCTCGATGCGGAACACGGCGGCCGTGGCGGACCAGGCAGCGCGTTCGGTCTTCACCCCCAGTTCGTACTGCCGGCTCTTGAGCGGGTCGAGCACGGCGCCGTAGTTGGTGTACGCAAGGTTGGTGACGGCAGTGCCCGGTTCCAGCGCCTCCACATAGCTGGCGTACGCCATCGTCTGCGGCGCAAACCGGTACATCAAGGCCAGGGACGGCGTGAGCACCCCCGACTGGCTGTAGCGCGAGGACTCTGCCCCGCTGGTGCTGAAGCTGCGCTGCACGTAGTTGGTGTAGCGCAGGCCGGCCAGCACGGACCATTGTTCGTTGAGCGCCACGGTGTCGCTGGCATACACCGTCTTCTGGGTGGTCTCGGCGGCGCGGTACAGACCCAGGCTGCCGAAGTCGCCCACGCTGTAGTACGGCAGGTTGTTCTGCGTGCCCAGGTTGCCGGTGCCGACCGGGCCATAGAAACCCGCGGACGAATAGTCATTGCCCTGCTGCTGCCAGCTGGCGCCTGCGACGATCTGGTGGCTGATGCCGCCAGTGCGCAAGCGGCCCTGCACCTGGGCATCGAGCTGGTTGAACTGGTAGGACTCGCCGTAGTCGGACCGGTCGTTGCTGTAGTTGCCGGCGGCGTCCAGCAGATTTAGCACCGATTCGTTGCGGCGCGTGCGCGTGCTGCTGTGGCTATAGGCCGTGCGCACCTGCCAGTCGGGGGCGATCTGGTACTTGAGGCCCGTCGAGACGTACTTGAACGTGTTGTCGGCGTAGGCGCCGGGGCCGACCATGCGGCCGTTGTCGTTGTCCACGGGTGAGGGCAGGCGGCCGCCCGTGATGCCGAAGGTGGTGATGGTGGGCTCGGCGTCTCTGGACAGCCGGTCCTGGTACAGCGCCTGGAAGTCCCAGGTCAGATCGCGGCCCAGGCGTGCGTCCAGTGCGAGCGACAACGCATTGCGGCGCAAATGGCCCTCGTTGAAGGTGTCGCCCTCCTCGCGGGTGGCGTTCAGTCGGTAGCCGATCTGTCCATCCTGGCCCAGGCGCCCGCCCAGGTCGGCATGGCCCCGCCACAGCCGCTGGGACATGACGCCCAGGGTCACGCTGCGCACCGGCTCGGCGGTGGGCTTCTTGGTCACGTAGTTCACCAGCCCGCCCGGCGCGCCGAACCCGTACATGAAGCCGGTGGCGCCCTTGAGCAGTTCGACCTGCTCCATGTGCTCGTACGGCAGCACCGTCACGTAGCTGATGAAGGGATGGCCGTCGATGCGGTAGCCGTTCTGCCAATCCAGCTCCAGGCCGCGCACCGTGAGGTAGCTCGCCCAGGCGCCCACGCTGGCGCTGTTGTCGGACACCGAAGCATCGGTGAAGAAAACGTCGCCCAGCTTGTTGGGTGTGGTCTGCTCGATGGTCTCGGCCGTCACCACCCGGCTGGAGTACGGGGTATCAAGCGCGCTGCGGTCGCCCAGCGCACCGTTGGCGACCGGGCGGCGCAGTTGCAGGTCGGTGGCATCCTCCAGCGCGGCACGCACGGTGACATCGGTCAGCCGGGCTTCCGATGCAGCGCCCTCCTGTGCGTGTGCGGCAGCGCAGGCCAGCGCACTGGCCAGGAAGAGGGGCGAAAGGGTCGCGGAGGGACGGGCAGAGCGGGAACGGCGCATGGCTTGTGATGATTGCAAATGAGAATGATTATTATCAAATAAATCTTCTGAAGATCGAACGCCGTGCCGACGCCGATCCGCGCTGTTGCACGCAGATCACACCCCCGACGCGTGCCAGCCCTTCCTGCGGGCAGGCAGAGCATCAACCACCCGCCATGGCCGAGGGCTGACAGCGCTGGCGCATGTCTTGCTCAAGACACACACAGAGCGTGCCGTACGCCCCTTCCGGCCCTTCACCGATCTAATGGTTTTCCCTAGAATCTCGTCCATCGTTCAGCACAGCAAGGTTCGGCGCTCTTGTTTCGGGAGCGCCCGGCCGATCCCGCGCCAGCGCTTGACGCAGCACAAGCGCGGCGCCGCGCCAGCGTGGTGCAATCCGCGCCCGCGCGCCTGACTGCCACCGCACCCGTTCAAAGACCGCCACCATGAGCACATCCACCTCTGCCCTGCCCCCCGCGGTTCCGCACAGCACCGTCGAAGACACGCTCGCCCTGTTCACCGGCGTGCTGCTGATCTCCGTCGGCGTGGCGTTCTTCACCAGCGCTGGCCTGCTCACGGGCGGCACGGCGGGCCTGGCCTTCCTGCTGCACTACGCCACGGGCATCAGCTTCGGCAAGCTGTTCTTCGTGCTCAACCTGCCGTTCTACTGGCTGGCCTGGCGCAAGATGGGGCGCGCTTTCACCTTCAAGACCTTCCTGGCGATCCTGCTGCTGTCGGTACTGACCGAACTGCAAAGCCGCTTCCTGCAGATCAACAACCTGCAGCCGCTGTACGCCGCCATCGCGGGCGGGTTGATCACCGGCACCGGCTTCCTGGTGCTGTTCCGCCACCGCTGCAGCCTCGGCGGCGTGGGCATCCTTGCGCTGTACCTGCAGGACCGCTACGGCTGGCGTGCCGGCAAGGTGCAGATGGGCGTGGACTGCTGCATCGTGGCGCTGGCCCTCTTCACCGTACAGCCCATGCAGGTGCTGTGGTCCATCGTGGGCGCCGTGGCGCTCAACCTGGTGCTGGCCATGAACCACCGGCCAGGGCGCTACACAGCCGTCTGACCGCAGCCCGCGCCAGGAACTCCCGGCGCGGCGCCGTATCATCCCTTCCATGCGCCGTGGCCTGTTTCTGCTGCTGATCGTGCTGACCGCCCTGCGGGGTCTGGCCGGCCCGGCGATGGCCGCTTCGCACGTCGGCCCTGGCACCATGGAGTCCACAGCATCCGTGGCGCATGCCGTCCATGCCGCAGCGGGTAGTGCGGCCGCGTCTCCGGCCCACCACAGCGCCGCAGCGCCGAAGGCGGACGCATCCGCGCCCGGATGCCACGGAGCCTCGGCCCAGCACGGCGACGCCACCGGCACCGCGAACTGCGCGGCGCACGATGGCGGCGGCGCAGCGCACCCGCATGCGGCCTGCGCCGACTGCGAGATCTGCCACACGGCGGTGGCGGCTCCACCAGCCGGCCCCGGCGCAGTGCTGGCGGCCGCCGGTCCCGCTCCTGACCGGCACTCCACCCGCTTTGCCAGCGCTCCCGCAGCGCAGGCCATCAAGCCGCCCATCGCCTGAGGCGGGCAGCGCACCTCGCCCTCGCTACCACCGCAGCGCCCCGCGCCGCGCCAGCCACCCTGCAGGCGCAAGCCGGCGCGCTCCGCCCCCCTCCGAACAACGTTCTGCTTCCCGCACCGGACGGCCTGGCCTGACCAGGCCTCTCCGTGACGCGCCGAGGCCGTGACCCCTGATGACTTGATCGACCATGCAAACTATCAAAACCATAGCTGCCTGCGCTTTACTGGCAAGCGCCATGGGAGCTTTTGCCCATGAGCCCGGCGCACATCCCCCGGCCGGCACGCACGGTGCGGCCCACGCCGCGCCGGCACAGCAGGCCTGGGGCATTGCCGCCCCGCAAGGTGCCAAGGCCCGCACCATCGATGTGACCATGACCGATGCCATGCGCTTCGAGCCTGCGCACATCGACGTGCGCCAAGGCGAGACCGTGCGCCTGCGCGTGCACAACCGCGGCCAGGCCATGCACGAGCTGGTGCTGGGCACCGACCCGTCGCTGGCCGAGCACGCGCAGATGATGCGCAGCCACCCCGGCATGCCGCACGATGCGCCCTACATGGCCCATGTCCCGCCTGGCCAGTCCGGCACCATCCTTTGGACCTTCAACCGCCCGGGGCAGTTCGCCTTCGCGTGCCTGGTGGCGGGACACTTCGAGGCCGGCATGGTGGGTACGCTCACCGTCCGCCCCGCAGGCAGCGACCGACCCGGCCGTGCGCCCGCCCACGCCCATCCCGCCCCCCCCACGCCCTCCACATCCCAGGAAAGGACCCACCCATGACTGCACGCCTTCACACCTCCACGCGCCGCCGCTGGATCGGCCAGACGCTGCCCCTCTTGGCGCTGGCGAGCCTCCCCGGCCTGCTGCGCGCCGCACCGCCCGCATCGCCGGCGGCCACGGCCGTCGAGGTCTGGAAAGACCCGAACTGCGGCTGCTGCAAGGACTGGATCGACCACATGCAGGCCCACGGCTTCCAGATGACCGTGCACGAAAGCGGCAATGCCGCCGTGCGCAGCCGCCTGGGGCTGCCGGCCAAGCTCGGCTCCTGCCACACGGCCCTGGTCGGCGGCTATCTGCTGGAAGGCCACGTGCCCGCTGCTGACGTGCAGCGCCTGCTGCGCGACAAGCCCCGCGCCCTGGGCCTGGCCGTCCCGGGCATGCCCGTGGGTTCGCCCGGCATGGACGGCGCCATCTACGGCGGGCGCAAGGACCCGTACGAGGTGTTGCTCGTCGCCCGCGACGGCAGCACCACCGTGTTCAGCCGCTACCACCAGGGCAAGGCGCCGGCCTGAGCTTGGCGGCTCCAAGCCGTGCAGCACGGTGCGGCGGTGCGGCCATGCACCGGGCAGAGCGGGCCGCATCGGGTGCCCGGTTGGCCGGCCATGCACCGCGGCCGCCACCGCTCCTTTTTCGATAGCTGTTAGCGCTTTCCTACAAAGCTCTGGCGGCATTTTTGACCTGAAACTTCGTCGCCCCCGCGGCAGGGCCGTCGTCTTCGGCTATGGTGGCGCCTTCCCCGCTGCAGCCCGCCCCGCCATGCCTGACCGCTCCGACACCGATCCCGGCTCCATCACCCGCGTGGCGGGTATCGAGGTCGGCCATTTCACCGACCCGCGCCGCCCCACGGGCTGCAGCGTGGTCATCGCCCGGGAGGGCGCCGTGGGCGGCGTGGACGTGCGC
>JAEWPH010000250.1 GCA_023460715.1 Pseudomonadota bacterium
GGCTACGCCTGCACCCACCCCGGCCCGCGGCCGCAAATCCCCCGCCACCGCGCCGGCGCCTGCCAGCCGGGCCACGCCCGCCCCGGTTCCTGCCACCTCGCCAGCGGACAGCGCGCCCAGTTCCGAGGCGGTGCGCGCTGCCCACGAGCCCATGACCACGGCGCCGGCCGGCCGCACGCGCAAGCAGCGCGGCACGGGTCCCAAGAAGATGTTCGTGCTGGACACCAACGTGCTGCTGCACGATCCGACCAGCCTGTTCCGCTTCGAGGAACACGACATCTTCCTGCCGATGATCGTGCTGGAGGAACTCGACGGCCACAAGAAGGGCATGACCGAAGTGGCCCGCAACGGCCGCCAGGCCAGCCGCACGCTGGACGCGCTGGCCGCCGCCCAGGGCGCGGACATCGCCCTCGGCCTGAAGCTGGACTCCACCGGCCAGAAGGCGGCCGGCGGCTGCCTGTACTTCCAGACCGCGCCGCTCGACTACAGCCTGCCCACCAGCCTGCCCCAGGGCAAGGCCGACAACCAGATCCTGGGCGTGGTGGAAGCCCTGCGCAAGCTGCACGCCCCGCGCGAGGTGGTGCTGGTGTCCAAGGACATCAACATGCGTGTGAAGGCGCGCGCCCTGGGCCTGCACGCCGAGGACTACCAGAACGACAAGACGCTGGAGGACGGCGACCTGCTCTACTCCGGCCTGCTGGCCCTGCCACCCGACTTCTGGGTCAAGAGCGGCAAGAACGTCGAGAGCTGGCAGAGCGGCGCGCACACGTACTATCGCATCGGCGGGCCGATCGTGCCGCAACTGATGATCAACCAGTTCGTGTACTTCGAGGCGCCCGGCGAGCCCAGCCTGTTCGCCCGGGTCAGCGAGATCCGCGACAAGACGGCCGTGCTGCAGACGCTCAAGGACTACGGCTCGTCCAAGAACACCGTCTGGGGCGTGAACACCCGCAACCGCGAGCAGAACTTCGCCATGAACCTGCTCATGGACCCGGATGTGGACTTCGTCACCCTCACCGGCACGGCCGGCACCGGCAAGACGCTGATGGCGCTGGCCGCGGGCCTCACGCAGGTGCTGGACGACCGCCGCTACACCGAGATCATCATGACCCGCGCCACCGTCAGCGTGGGCGAGGACATCGGCTTCCTGCCCGGCACCGAAGAGGAAAAGATGGGACCGTGGATGGGCGCGCTGGACGACAACCTCGAATTCCTGGCCAAGGGCGACGGCGGCAACGCCGGCGAATGGGGCCGCGCGGCCACCAACGAGCTGATCCGCAGCCGCATCAAGATCAAGAGCATGAACTTCATGCGCGGCCGCACCTTCCTGAACAAGTACGTGATCATCGACGAGGCGCAGAACCTGACGCCCAAGCAGATGAAGACGCTGATCACCCGCGCGGGTCCCGGCACGAAGATCATCTGCATGGGCAACCTGGCGCAGATCGACACGCCCTACCTCACGGAAGGCTCCTCCGGCCTGACCTACGCGGTGGACCGCTTCAAGGGTTGGCCGCACAGCGGCCACATCACCCTGGCACGCGGCGAGCGCTCGCGCCTGGCCGACTTCGCCAGCGAGGTGCTCTGACCATGGCCGTGGGATGGATGACCGCCCTGAAGCTGGTCCCGTGGGGCGACGTGATCGAGGCCACGCCGCAGATCATGCAGGCCGCGCGCAAGCTGCTGGGCTCCACGCAGAAGACGCCGCCCGGGGCGGCTGCGCCGACAGCGGCCACCGGTGCGCCCGTGGATCCGCTGCAGGCGATGCAGGCGCGCATCACGCAGCTCGAGGAAGAGCAGCGCGCCTCGGCAGTGCTGATCCAGTCGCTGGCGGAGCAGAACGCCCAGTTGGTGCGCGCTATCGACGCGTTGCGCGTACGCAGCCAGCGGCTGCTGTGGGGGAGCGTCGCCACAGGCGTGGTAACGATCGGCCTGCTGGCCTGGGCCCTCACCCGCTGAGCCGACCCACCTCAATATCAAAACAATAGCTGCTGGCGCTTGATACACAAGCGCCAGCAGCTATTTTTCATTGGAAATCCGTCGCCACCCGTTGTTGTTGCCCGCCCCGTGCCCGCCGACGGCAGGCGGCCCCGCGGACGGCGAAGGTAACGCAGGCGCACGGCGGGCACCCCAGCAGGCCCGCCAGAGCGCCCCGGTCACCGTCAGTAATCGTCGCCGCCGTAGCCCTGGGCCAGGTTCTCGAAACGCGTCTGGTTCTTCTGGAAGAACAGCTTCACCGTGCCCGTCGGCCCGTTCCGCTGCTTGCCGATGATGACCTCGGCCACGTTGGGCTCCTTGGAGTCCTTGTTGTAGTAGTCGTCGCGGTAGATGAACATGATGATGTCCGCATCCTGCTCGATGGCGCCCGATTCGCGCAGGTCGGACATCATGGGCCGCTTGTCGGTGCGCTGCTCCACCGAGCGGTTGAGCTGCGACAGCGCGATCACCGGGCACTGCAGTTCCTTGGCCAGCATCTTCAGGCCCCGGGAGATTTCGCCCAGTTCGGTGGCGCGGTTGTCCGCGCTACCGGCGCCCGAGCCGCTCATCAGCTGCAGGTAGTCGACCACGATAAGGCCGAGCTTGCCGCACTGGCGCGCCAGGCGCCGGGCGTTGGCGCGCAGCTCGCCCGGAGTCAGGCCCGGCGTCTCGTCGATGTGCAGCGACACGGTGCGCAGGCGCTCGATGGCCTCGGTCAGGCGCGGCCATTCCTCGTCCGTCAGCTTGCCGGTCCGCAGGTTGCCCTGGTTCACGCGGCCGATGGAGCCCACGATACGCACCGCCAGCTGGGCGGCGCCCATTTCCATGGAGAAGATGGCGACCGGCAGGCCCTCGTTGAGCGCCACATGCTCGGCGATGTTCACCGCGAACGAGGTCTTGCCCATGGAGGGGCGCGCGGCCAGCACGATCATGTCGCCCGCCTGCAGGCCGGACGTCATCCGGTCCAGGTCGGCGAAGCCGGTCGGCACGCCGGTCACGTCCATGGGGTTGTCCGCCATCTCCTGCACCTGATCGAGCAGGTCGATGACCAGGTTGTCCAGCGACTGGAAGCCCTGCTTCATGCGGGAGCCTTCTTCGCCGATCGCGAAGATCTTGGACTCCGCCTCGTCCAGGATCTTTTCCACCGTCTTGCCCTTGGGGTTGAAGGCGTTGGTGGAGATCTCGTCGCTGGCCGTGACCAGCTTGCGCAGCACCGAACGCTCACGCACGATCTCGGCGTAGCGGCGAATGTTGCTGGCGCTGGGCACGTACTGCGCCAGGCTGTTGAGGTAGGCCAGTCCGCCCACCTCCGCCGCCTGGCCCAGGCTTTGCAGTTCCTCGAACACCGTGATCACGTCGGCCGGCTTGCTGGCATTGACCAGTTTGCCGATGGCCGCGTAGATCTGCTGGTGCTCATGCCGGTAGAAGTCGCCATCGACCAGCAGGTCGCCCACGCGGTCCCAGGCGTTGTTGTCCAGCAGCAGGCCACCCAGCACGCTCGACTCCGCCTCGATCGAGTGCGGCGGAACGCGCAACTGCGCGACCTGCGGATCGAGCGCAGAGGCAGCGGCGGGCGCCGCGGGAGAGAAATCGTCTTCGAGCGGAGGCATCACGGCAGACATGGACGAATTCCTTGAGGACTGGCCGCAGCTTGCGGCGGGGACAAACCTGTGGACAACCCGTTGACACCCGGTGCATAGCGGTGGACAACTTATCGTCCCAAAAACACAAAAGCCGCCCGAAGGCGGCCTCTGTGTCGAAGTCGGTGCTCCGGGCGTTGGGCGATTAAGCCGTTTCGCCGTACACCGACACGGTGACTTCCACCACCACATCGGTGTGCAGAGCCACGCTGATCGTGCTGTCGCCCACGGTCTTGATGGGACCATTGGGCAGGCGGACCTGGGCCTTCACGACCTTGTAGCCTTGCTTGTTCAGCTCTTCGGCGATGTCGTGGTTGGTGACGGAGCCGAACAGGCGGCCGTCCACGCCGGCCTTCTGCGTCAGCTTGACGGTCGTGCCGCCGAGCTTTTCGCCTTGGGCCTGGGCTTCTGCCAGCTTGGCGGCAGCAGCCTTTTCGAGTTCGGCGCGCTTGGCTTCGAACTCGGCCTTGTTGGCTTCCGTGGCACGGCGGGCGCGGCCCGACGGGATCAGGAAGTTGCGTGCGTAGCCGTCCTTGACCTTGACGATCTCGCCCAGGTTACCGAGGTTGACGACCTTGTCGAGCAGGATGATTTGCATGGTCGTACTCCTTAGATCTTGTGCTGGTCGCTGTAGGGCACCAGAGCCAGGAAGCGGGCGCGCTTGATGGCGGTGTTCAGCTGACGCTGGTAGATGGCGCGCGTGCCGGTCAGGCGTGCGGGCACGATCTTGCCGTTTTCAGCGATGAAGTCACGCAGTGTGTCCACATCCTTGTAGTCGATTTCTTCGACGCCGGCGACGGTGAAACGGCAGAAGCGCTTGCGCTTGAACAGCAGCGACTGGGTGTTGCGCTTAGGACGCTTGTCCTTGTTGAATTTCTTGAACGTGGCCATTTCTGGACCTCTTGAAAATTAATTTTGTTGAATATCCTGAATGTGCAAAACCAGCATCTTGCTGTTGCGTGGCGTGGCCAGAAAACCTTGAAAGGTCCATTGGCTACCAGGCTCTTGGCGGGCCAGCTTTTCAGCCAGGGCACCAAAGGCAACAGCTTTGACAGATGCAGTGACGTTGCGCGTATTGCCCAGCTCTTGCTGCTGCGAACTGTGTTCAATTCGCAAGTCCAGCGCTTGCAATCCGGCGGGTGTGTAGCGC
>JAEWPH010000251.1 GCA_023460715.1 Pseudomonadota bacterium
CCGCGCAGCAGGCCGGCGAACTGGTACTCGGACAGGCTGTCGGGCACGGGCGTGACGGCGCCCAGCAGCGTGGCCGGGTCGGCGCCCAGCGCCACCGCCACAGGGTAGGGCTCGCCCGGGTGCGCGGCGCAGTGGTCGCGGAAGTCGAGCGCCCCGCCGCGGTGCGCCAGCCAGCGCACGATGAGCTGGTTGCGCGACAGCACCTGCTGGCGGTAGATGCCCAGGTTCTGGCGCGCTTTGCGCGGGCCGCGCGTGATGGTGAGCCCCCAGGTGATGAGCGGTGCCACGTCGCCCGGCCAGCAGTGCTGCACGGGCAGGCGCGACAGATCGACATCCCTGCCCTCCCACACCACATCCTGGCAGGGCGGCGATGGGCACTGCGCCGGCGCCATGTGCCACAGCGTCTTGAGCAGCCCGCGCTGCGCCCACAGCCCCCGCACGCCCTGCGGCGCCTGGGGCTCCTTCAGATCGGCCAGGGCCTCGCCCAGCGCGCGCACGGCCCGCAGGTCGGCCACGCCCATGGCGCGCGCCACGCGCTGGGGCGTGCCGAAGAGGTTGGCCAGCACCGGCATCGCGTGGCCGGTGGGCTGCTCGAACCACAGCGCCGGGCCGCCCGCGCGCAGCACGCGGTCGCACAGGGCGGTCATCTCCAGGTGGGGCGACACGGGCGTGGCGATGCGGCGCAGCTCGCCGGCTGCCTCCAGTTGGGTGAGGAAGTCACGCAGGTCGCGGTAGGTCATGCGGTTTCAAGCCAAACAGACGGCCAGCGCTTATTAAACGGGCGTAGACAGCTATGCTTTTGATAGTCAAGAGGCAGCGGTGGAGGGCATGCCGGCCCAGCGGGACGACAGGGCATGGTCCAGCCCCAACAGGTCCAGCGCGCGGGCCACGCCGTGGTCCACGATCTCGGCCACCGTCTGCGGGCGCAGGTGGAAGGCGGGCACGGGCGGGCAGACGATGGCGCCCATCTCCGTCACCGCCACCATGTTGCGCAGGTGCCCGAGGTGCAGCGGCGTCTCGCGCGCCAGCAGCACGAGGCGGCGGCGCTCCTTGAGCGTGACGTCGGCCGCGCGCGTGAGCAGGTTGTCCGCCAGGCCATGGGCGATGGCGGCCAGCGTGCGCATGGAGCAGGGCGCCACGGCCATGCCGTGCACGGGGAACGAGCCGCTGGCGATGCTGGCGCCCAGGTCGCGCACGTCGTGCACCACGTGCGCCAGGGCGCGCACCTCGTCGGGTGCGTCGCCGCGCTCGTGGCGCAGCGTGCGCCAGCCGGTGTCGGAGACGACCAGGTGCGTTTCCACGCCCGGCAGCGCCCGCAGGGCCTGCATCAGGCGGGCCCCGTACACCGCGCCGCTGGCGCCGGTGATGCCCACGACGATGCGCCGCAGCGGCAGGAGCAGCGGTTCAGCCATGGCGGAGCCTCTGCGCATCGGGATGCGGGTCGCCCAGCGGCTCCCGCGCCAGGTCGGCGACGACGGTGTCGTACACGGCACGGGCTTGCGCCGGATCGAAGTCCTCGTGCGCCCGCTTCTTCACGCCGTGCCGCTGCAGCTGGTAGTGCCGGTCGGCCGTGCGGCCGTGCCGCGCCAGGCTGCTGGCCACGCACACCAGCGGGCAGCCGTCCAGCGCGATGACGGGGCGGCCGCCCTCCAGGATGCGCAGCAGGTGGGGCACGTCGCCCCCCACGCCGGCGATGCACGACATCTCGGCCACGCCGCGGCGGTCCAGCTGCACGGCGACGTGGTTGGCGAGCTGCGCGGCGCTGGAGCAGCCCGAACAGGCATACACCAGGGGAAGGGCGGCGCGGGCCCGGGGCGCATCGGCGGCATCAGGCATCGCGGCCTCCCCGGCCAGCCTGCGCACCGCCGTCCAGCCAGCGGCGCAGCACGCGAGCCGGCGTCCACTGCAGCGGATCGAGCACGGGCAGCTCCAGGGCATCCAGCGCGTTCTTGACGACCAGTCCCAGCTCGGTGTCGCCTTCCATCGCCAGGCGGCGGCTGAAGAACAGCGTGTCCGGGTCCTCCTTGCGCTGGGCGAGCCGCACGAAGTCGTGCGCAGAGGCGCGCAGCGTCAGGTCCGGCTGCGGGCCGGGCGCGCAGGCGGTGAAGCGCCCGCCGGCCCAGGCGAAGTCGAACGCCAGCTGCGCATCACGCACTTCCACGCGCAGGCGCCGGTGCAGCAGCAGGGCGCGCACATCCGGCGGCAGATGGCGGGCCAGTGCCCCGTTGAGCGCGGTGACCAGCAGCACCGAGCCCGGATAGGCAGGCAGGTGGGACAGCAGGCGACCCACCGGCGCGGGAATGCGCAGCGGCGGCTGCGGCAGGCCATGGGGCGAGGGGGCCGGGGTGGAGGAGGCGGCAGGAGCGTGGGGCATGGTGTGGCGTGCGGAGATGGCGGCAGTGCGGGTGGAAGGGAGATGGCGAGGGGCGGTCAGGCCGCCAGCGGCGCGGGGGTGCGGCCCTGCTCCAGCCCCGGCTGGCCGTGCCAGTAGCCGTTGCAGGGCAGGTCGGGCATGCACGGCTGCATCTGCCGCAGCGCCTCGGCAGGCGCCACGGTGCGCTGGCGGGCCGCGTCGAAGAGGCGCACGACCTCTTCCATGTGCTCGGCCTGCGGGCTCAGGCGCAGCACGTCCACGCCCAGGGCGCACAGCGCGTCCATCTCGTCGACCAGGTTGAACACGCGCGCGGATTGCGTCTGCGTGCCGTTGAGCACCAGAAAGGCCTCGCTCTCGCGTGTGCGCAGCGTCATGCCGTCCGGGTGCTGCAGGCAGCTGAAGCGGCAGTCGTCCTTGGGCAGGTTGCGGTGGCGCGCAGTGAAGCACCGGGCCGAATACGCGAGCGGCATGCGGCCGTAGGCGAACACCTCGGTCTGCAGGCCGGGCGGGCGCGCTGCCTGCAGCACGGCCAGTTCGGTGGCCGGGATCTCCAGCGGCATCACCCAGCGCGTGGCGCCCAGCCCGGCCATCCACGCCAGCGCAGCGGGGTTGTAGAGGTTCAGGTGCATGCCGGCGACGAAGGGCATGCGCCCGGCCAGGCGGTGCACAGCGCCCATGTCTCCGGCCTCGACCAAAAACTCGCCGTTCTCCACGATGCGGTGCAGGGCCGTGGCCTCGGCCGTGGATTCGATCAGCACTTGCGTGGACAGCACCACCTGCTTGCCGGCGCCCTTCAGGCGCTGGGCGATGGCCAGCCAGTCGTTCAGGCGCAGCTCGTGGCGGCGCGAGCAGACCGTCTCGCCCAGGTAGACCACGTCCAGCGGCAGCGCCTCCATGGCCGCGTAGAAGCGCAGCACCTCCTGGCGCGGCCAGTAGTACAGCAGCGGGCCCAACGCCAGCAACGGGACGGCAGGAGGGGGCGAGGGCAGGGTGTCGGCGAAGTCGTTCGAGGGGTGCATTGGGGGTCTCCAGGGCGGGCAACGGGGCAGGGTCGGCCAGCGCAGGGCTACTTCCAGGGACGGTGGTAGGCGCCCAGGGTGTGCTGCTGGCCCTCGGCCACCTGCTCCAGGCGGCCCATCCAGCCGGCGCGGGGCACGTAGGTCTGCGGCTGCGCGGCGCAATGGTCCAGCGCCTCGCGCCACACGCGCGTGACCTCGGCCACATAGGCCGGGCTGCGCTGGCGGCCTTCGATCTTGATGGCGCGCACGCCGGCCTTCATCAGCTGCGGCAGCAGGGCCAGCGTGTTGAGGCTGGTGGGTTCCTCGATGGCGTAGTAGCTGCTTTCGTCGCCCACGTCGAAGCGCCCCTTGCACAGCGTGGGGTAGCCGGCGCTTTCCCCGTCGGCAAAGCGGTCGATGAGCACGCCGTTCAGGCGCGCCTCCAGCCCGCGCGGCGTCTCCTGCCAGCGCACGGCCTTGGCGGGTGAGCACACGCCATGCGTGTTGGGCGACTCGCCCGTGGCATAGGAGGAGAGGGCGCAGCGCCCCTCCACCATCACGCACAGGCTGCCGAAACCGAAGACCTCGATCTCCACCGGCGTGCGGTCGATCACCTGCCGCACCTGCTCCACCGACAGCACGCGCGGCAGCACGGCGCGCGTGATGCCGAACTGCTCGCGGTAGAGGTTGATTGCCTCGGCATGCGTGGCCGAGCCCTGCACCGACAGATGCAGCCGCAGCTGCGGGTGCTTGTGGGCGGCGTACTGCATCAGGCCCGGGTCGGCCAGGATGACCGCGTCGGCCCCCATGCCCGCGGCCTTGTCCATCGCCTCGCGCCAGGGCTGTGGATTGGAAGCCTGCGGGTAGGTGTTGAGCGCCATGAACACTTTCACGCCCCGGTCGTGCGCATAGCGGATCCCCGTGGCAATGGCAGCGTCGTCGAAGTTCAGGCCGGCGAAGTTGCGCGCGTTGGTGGCATCGCGCAGGCCCAGGTACACGCAGTCGGCGCCATGGTCCACCGCGGCCCGCAGCGCGGGCAGGCTGCCGGCCGGGCAGACGAGGTCGGGGCGCAGC
>JAEWPH010000252.1 GCA_023460715.1 Pseudomonadota bacterium
GGCCCATCATGCCGGTGCGCGCACCGGCTTCGGTCATGGCCAGGATGTCGTCGGAAGTGATGCGTTCGTCGCGCTGCGTCGGCAGCTTGAACAGCTTGAAGATGCCGTCGGTACTGCGGCTGTAGAGCCAGACGATGGGCTTGAACAACGTCATGAAGGTCTGCATGGGCCCGACCACGCGCAACGCCACAGCTTCGGACTCGGCCATGCTCAGGCGCTTGGGAATCAGGTCGGCAAATACGATGAACAGCGACGTGATGATGAAAAATGACAACAGGAAGCCGAGTGTTGCAGCCGTGCTCGCCGCGAACCAGAGTTCGAGCACACGCGTGAAGTAAGGGCTGAAAGCGCCCTCGCCGACGATACCGCCGAGAATGGCAATCGCGTTCTGTCCAATCTGCACCACCGTGAAATAGTTGCCCGGCTGCTCCTGCATGCGCAGCACGGCGTCGGAGCGCGTGTCGCCCTCGTCGGCCAGCAACCGCAGCCGCAGCCGCCGGGAGGCCGCCAGCGAGATCTCGGCCATGGAGAAGAAGGCGCTGAGGGCAATCAGCACGGCAATGGTCAACAGACTTTGGGACACGCTCATAGGCAGGTGGACGCTCGCAACAAGGACATGGCCGACATTGCATCATAAAAGTCGCTTATGCCGTGCAGGCCCATATGCCTGGCGCATGAAAAAACCGCCCGAAGGCGGTTGGTTGGGTGCCGGCAGGCTCAGGCCTTGCTGTCGAGCAGTTGTTGCAACTCGCCCGATTCGTACATCTCCATCATGATGTCCGAGCCGCCGATGAACTCGCCCTTCACGTACAGCTGCGGGATGGTGGGCCAGTTGCTGTATTCCTTGATGCCCTGGCGGATCTCGGCGTCGTCCAGCACGTTCACCGTGGCGACGGACTTCGGGTCCACGCCGCAGGCCTTCAGGATCTGGATGGCACGGCCGGAAAAGCCGCACATGGGGAAGCTGGCGCTGCCCTTCATGAACAGCAGGATGTCGTTGGTCTTGACCAGCTGGTCGATGCGTTGCTGTACGTCGCTCATGGGTTTTCTCCTGGTGGGTCCACCCGCAGCGGGCGGCAAGAAGGCAAATGGGGATGGAACGGGATTATTCCACCGTGGGGGTGTCCCGGGCAGCGGCAAGGCCGTTGCCCGGGGCGTGGACGGTCCAGCGCGCGCCGGTGCAGCGGGCGTGCCCCGCCAGATCGGCGCGGCTGTGCACCTGCGTGAAGCCGGCCGCCTGCAGCAGGGCCTGCACGGCTTCGGCCTGGTCCCAGCCGTGCTCCAGCAGCAGCCAGCCGCCGGGCGCCAGATGGGCCGGCGCCTGCGCCACGATGGTGCACAGGTCGTCCAGCCCGTCAGGCCCGCTGGCCAGGGCCTGCAGGGGTTCGTGGGTCAGGGCGGCCAGGTGGGCGTCGCCGCTGGCGATGTAGGGGGGGTTGCTGACGATGGCGTCGAACACCTGCCCTTCCTCCAGGCCCTGCAGCCAGTGGCCGTGGCGCCAGCGCACCGGCAGACCCAGCCGCGTGCCGTTGGCCCGGGCCACCTGCAGCGCGTCGGCGCTGGCATCCACGGCCGTCACCTGCGCCGTGGGGCGCTGGTGTTGCAGGGCCAGGGCGATGGCGCCGCTGCCGGTGCCCAGGTCCAGCACACGTGGCGCGGGCAGGGGGGCGATGGCTTCGAGCGCCCAATCCACCAGGGTCTCGGTGTCGGGGCGCGGGTCCAGCACGCGGGCGTCCACGGCCAGGGGCAGGCCGTAGAACTCCTTGGTGCCGGTGAGGTAGGCCACGGGCTCGCCGGCCGCGCGGCGCTGGCACAGGGCGGTAAAGCGGGCGTGTGCCTCGGGGGCCAGGGCATCGGTGTCGTGCGTGAGCAGCCAGGCCCGGTCGCCACCGGGCCGGCCCAGCACGTGCAGCAGCAGCATCTGCGCATCGATGCGGGGCAGGCCCTGGCCGATCGCGCGGGCGAGCGCCTGGGCGAGGGTGGTGGAGGGCGAGGGCGAGGGCGTGGTCATGGGTATGCTATGAAATAAATAGCTACTTGCGCTTATCGGGTGAGGGCTGAAGGCCGATTCGGCTCTGAGAGTGCCGAGGCGGCCAAGTCAAACCTGCTCCAGCTCCTCCAGCAGTTCGGCCTCGCGCGCGTGGGCCAGGGCCTGCAGCACCTCGCCCAGGTCGCCTTCCATCACGGCCAGCAGCTTGTACAGCGTGAGGTTGATGCGGTGGTCGGTGAGCCGCCCCTGCGGGAAGTTGTAGGTGCGGATGCGGTCGCTTCGGTCGCCGCTGCCGATCAGGCCCTTGCGCAGCGCGGCCTCCTTGGCGGCGCGCTCGCTGCGCTCCTTCTCCTGGATGCGCGCCTGCAGCACTTGCAGCGCCTTGGCCTTGTTGCTGTGCTGGCTGCGGCCGTCCTGGCACTCGGCCACGATGCCCGTGGGCAAATGGACCACACGCACGGCCGAGTCGGTCTTGTTGATGTGCTGGCCGCCGGCGCCGCTGGCGCGGAAGGTGTCGATGCGCAGGTCGGCCGGGTTGAGCGTGATGGCCTGGTGCTCGTCGGGCTCGGGCATCACGGCGACGGTGCAGGCGCTGGTGTGGATGCGGCCCTGCGTCTCGGTGGCGGGCACGCGCTGCACGCGGTGGCCGCCCGATTCGAAGCGCAGCGCGCCATAAGCTCCGTCGGCCTCCACGCGCAGCACCACTTCCTTGTAGCCGCCGATCTCGTTCTCGTTGGCGCTCAGGATCTCGACCTTCCAGCCCACGCTGGCGGCGTAGCGCGTGTACATGCGGGCCAGGTCGGCGGCGAACAGGGCGGACTCGTCGCCGCCCGCGCCGGCGCGGATTTCCAGGAAGGCGTTGCGCGCGTCGTCCGGGTCCTTCGGTAAAAGCAGGCGCTGCAGCTCGTCTTCGAGCCGGGGCAGCTCGGCCTCTGCAGCGGCGATTTCTTCCTGCGCCATCTCGGCCATGTCGGGGTCGGCCAGCATCTCGCGGGCACCGGCCAGATCGTCCTCACGCTGGCGGTAGCGGGCGTAGCGGCCGGCGATCTGCGTGACCTCGGCGTGCTCCTTGGAGATGGTGCGGTACTGCGCCATGTCGGACATGATGTCCTCGCGCGAGAGCAGGAAGTCCAGCTCTTCGAGGCGCTGGGCGTAGCGTTCCAGCTGGTTTCTCAGAAAGGGTTTCATCGGGGCGGTGAAAGGTTTTGCTACCGTTTTGGTAGCTGATGGCGCTTGAAGGATAAGCGCCACAGGCCTAAAGGACTCGAACTCGGAGGAGGGCCTGCGCGCAGCGCAGGCGGGCGGCGGCGAGCGCCGCTACAGGCCGTTCTTGGCCTGCGAGCGCAGGAACAGGCGCGAGACGGTCTGCGCCGTCTGGGCGCGCGCCTCGGCGTCGCCGGCGCGCAGCTCGGCCAGGGTGCCGTGCAGCATCTTCTGCGCCAAGCCGCGCGAGAGGGCTTCCAGCACGGCGTCCACGTCCTCGCCTTTGGCCAGCAGCTTCTTGGCGCGGGCGATCTCCAGCGCGCGCCACTCGTCGGTCTGGGCGTTGAGCTGCTGGATCAGCGGCACGACGCCGCCCACGCTGCTGCCCACCGGGCTGCGCAGGTCCATCCAGTGCATGAAGCTCTGCACCCCGGCGTCGATGATGGCCTCGGCCTGGGCCACGGCGGCCTGGCGGTTGGCCTGGGCGGTCTGCACCACGCCGGCCAAGTCGTCCACGGTGTAGAGGTACACGTCGCCCAGGTCCTTGACCTCGGGCTCGATGTCGCGCGGCACGGCCAGGTCGACCATGAAGATGGGGCGGTGGCGGCGTTTTTTCAGCGCGCGCTCCACGGCGCCCAGGCCGATGATGGGCAGGCTGCTGGCGGTGCAGCTCACCACGGCGTCGAATTCGTGCAGGCGGTCGGGCAGGTCGGACAGGCGCATCACCTCGCCGCCGAAGCGCGTGGCCAGCTTCTCGCCGCGCTCCAGGGTGCGGTTGGCGATGGCGATGGCCTTCGGGTTCTTGGCGGCGAAGTGCGTGGCGCACAGCTCGATCATCTCGCCCGCGCCGACGAACAGCACCTTGATGTCGGAGAGGTCTTCAAAGAGCTGGCCGGCCAGTCGTACGGCGGCGGCCGCCATGCTGATGCTGTGCGCGCCGATCTCGGTGCTGCTGCGCACCTCCTTGGCGACGGCGAAGCTGCGCTGGAACAGCTGGTTGAGCGTGGTGCCCAGGGCGCCGGCGGACTCGGCGGCGCGCACGGCGTCCTTCATCTGTCCGAGGATCTGCGCCTCGCCCAGCACCATGGAATCGAGCCCGCTGGCCACCCGGAAGGCGTGGCGCGCGGCCATGCCGTCTTCAAGCGCGTAGGAGTGCGAGCGCAGCATGGAGGGGCTGACCCCGCCGCTGTGGGCCAGCCAGTCCAGCGTGTGGTCCAGCGCGGTCTCATGGCCGGCGCAGTAGATCTCGGTGCGGTTGCAGGTGGAAATGATGGCCGTCTCGACGCTGGGATGGCGGATGGCGCCGCCCAGCGACTGGCGCAGGCCCTGCAGCGTGGGCGCGATCTGGTCGAGCGCGAACGCAAAACGACCGCGCAGATCGAGCGGCGCGGTCGTGTGGTTGATGCCGAGGGCCCAGACTGCCATAGGCACGCATTATAAAATTTGTTGCATTCCAAGGCCGGGCAACCCGCGTAAGCCTTGATCTGCGTCATGTCCATGGGCCCTTTGTCCGCCGCCATCCATCTGTTCAACCTGGTTCTGCCCGCCCTGGCGGTGGCCGTGCTGCTCGTGCTGGGCTGCAAGGTCTTCATGCGAAAAAGGGCTGCAGCGCGCGGCACGCTTGCGCAGATAGCTATCAACTTCGTAGTAGGCGGCGCCATCATCGCTGCCGGCCTGGTGTGGCTGGGACGCGACGGCAAGATGCTCACCTACGCCGCCCTGGTGCTGGGCTGCGCCAGCACGCAGTGGGTGCTTTTGCGCGGCTGGCGCTGACCGGTCCGTTCTCCCCCGTCATTCCCGGGCAGCCGGCAGCAGCAGGATCTTGCCCACGTTGGCGCCCGACTCCATGCGCCGGTGCGCCTCGGCCGCATCGGCCAGCGGGTAGGTCCGGTCGATCACCGGGCGCAGCGTGCCCGCCGCCAGCGCCGGCAGCCAGCGCTCGGCAAAGCGCTGCACCATGCCCTGCTTGACCTCTGGCGGGCGTGACTTCATCACCGTGCCGAAGATCTGCAGGTGCCGGTACAGCACCGCGTCCATGGGCAGCGAGCCCTGCTTGCCGCCCAGCAGCCCCACGCACACCATGCGCCCGCCCTCGGCCAATGAGCGCACGTTGCGCTCCAGGTAGGGCGCGCCGATGAAGTCGATGACCACGTCCACGCCGCGGCCGCCCGTGGCCTCGTGCACCACGGCCTGGAAGTCCTCGCTGCGGTGGTCCACCACCACGTCGGCGCCCAGATCCCTCACCGCATCGTGCTTGGGACCGCTGGCCGTGGCGAACACCCGTGCGCCTGCGGCGAGCGCCAGCTGCACCGCCGCAGAGCCCACGCCGCCGCCGGCGGCATGCACCAGCACCGATTCGCCCGCCTGCAGGCGCGCCAGGTGGAACAGCGCCTCGTGCGCGGTCACGAACACTTCGGGGATGGCGCCGGCCTCCACCAAGCCCAGGCCGTCCGGCACCGGCATGGCCATGCGGGAGTCGATGCGCGACAGCTCGGCATAGGCGCCACCGCCCACGATGCCCATCACCCGGTCGCCCACGGCGAAGCCCTGCACCTGCGCGCCCACGGCCTCCACCGTGCCGGCGATCTCCAGGCCCATGGTGTCCGCATCGCCGAACGATGCCCGGCCGTAGGCGCCCTGGCGGTGCAGCAGGTCGGCACGGTTCACGCCGATGGCGGCGTTGCGCACGAGCAGGTCGTGGGGGCGCAGTGTGGGGGCGGCGGTGTCGCGCAGCTGCAGCACCTCGGGGCCGCCGAAGTCGTCGAACGCGATGGCTTGCATGGGGGTGGAGGTCATGGAGGGTGAGGGGTGAAAGGTGATGTGGGAGGGACTCGCCTGCCTTCATGGAGGCTTGGCACGCCGCGTGGCAGGAGCTTACGCGCGCCGGATGCATGCATGGTGCAGCGATTTCGCTCTACAGTGCTGCAAATCTGCATCATTGCCGCGCCGCCCTGACCACCGGCCTCCCGCCGCGCCACCGCCATGAACTGGGACGACACCCGCATCTTTCTCGCCCTCACCCGCGCCCGCTCGCTGCGGGCTGCGGCGCGCAGCCTGGGCATCGACCAGGCCACCGCCGGGCGGCGGCTGAACGCGCTGGAGGCCGAGCTGGGTGCCCGCCTGTTCCTGCGGGCGCGGGACGGCTACCTGCTCACCGCCGCCGGCGAGGCCGCGCTGGCCGCCGCGCGCCGCATGGAGAGCGCGGCGCTGGACCTGCGCACCAAGGTCGAGGGCCAGGACGAGGAGCCCGGCGGCCTGGTGCGCGTGACCAGCACCGACTCGATCGCCGTGGACCTGCTCCTGCCGGCCATCGGGCGGCTACAGCAGCGCTGGCCGCAGATCCGCGTGGACCTGCAGGTGTCCACGCAGTTGCTCAGCCTCACGCGCCGGCAGGCCGATATCGCCTTCCGCAACGTGCGGCCCGACACGCCCGATCTGGTGGTGCGGCGCGTGGCCTCCTGGCCCGTGGGCCTGTTCGCCAGCGCCGTCTACCTGGAGCGCTTCGGCGTGCCCCAGCCCGAGGACGAACTGCGCGGCCACCACCTCGTCGCCTACGCCCCTTACCTGGAAAATGCGCCCCACCTCACCCTGGCCGGGGTGCCCGCGCGCCAGGGCCGCATCGCCGCTGCGCTGCCCTCCAGCCTGCTGGTGCGCAAGGCGGTGGCGGCCGGCATCGGTGTGGGCGAGATGCCGCTGTGGATGGGCGAACGCGAAGGCCTCACCCGCCTGTGGCCCGACCGCCGCCGGGCGCATGACTACGACGTCTGGCTGGTGCTGCACCCGGACCTGCAGCGCACGGCGCGGGTGCGGGCGGCGGCGGAGTTCCTGTCGGCGGCGGTGGGTGGGCACCTCGAGCAGCCTGAGGCTGTGTAGCGGAGCAGCGGCCGGTGGTGCCGCCATTGGTTGGGTGCGGCCGGCCAGAATCCGGGCACCCCGACTCGCTGGAGCGATGCGATCCGCCGGAATCAAAGGCACGGTGTCGATGGAGCGGGTTCACGGTCGAGGATGTGCTGCATGCTCATCCACCGTGGTCGCCCAGCCGGACGCCCGCTGGGGGGAGGTGCCCTGCGCCTACGTCGAACTCAAGGCCGGTGTGAGCGCGCCGACGCAGGAGGCGCTCATCGCGTTCTGCCGCGAGCGGCTGGCGCACTTCAAGTGCCCGAAGCGCGTGGTCTTCCATGCGCTTCCGAAGACGGCGACCGGCAAGATCCAGAAGTTCTTGCTGAGGCAGGAGGCCGGCAGCCAGCGGGCCATCACGCAACTGGCGGAGCACGGCAGCTGACCGAGGCCGCAGAGGGCGCCGCTCTGCGCCGGAGCCCGGCCCTCGCGCGGGCTGCCGCCCGGCGGGCGCTTGCCCGGCTCAGCGCACCGGGCCCCGGGTAATGCCCCGTGCATCCGCCGCTGCGCCCGCCTAAGCTGCCGTCTCCACCACAACGATTCGGAGACCTCCCATGCGCTTGCGCACCTGGCTTGCCGCCACCGCCTTGACCCTGACTTCCGTGGCCGCGCTGGCCCAGCAGGGCTTTCCGTCCAAACCCATTCGCGTGGTCATCGGTTTTCCGGCCGGCGGGCCGCTGGACCAGCATGCGCGGTTGCTGACCGAGAAGCTGCAGGCGGTGCTGGGCCAGCCGGTGGTGGTGGACTACAAGGCCGGAGCGGGCGGCACGGTGGGCGCGCAGGACGTGATGAAGGCGCCGCCCGATGGCCACACGCTGATGCTGGCCAACACGGGCGTGATGGTCATCAACCCGGCGCTGTACAGCCGGCTGCCCTACGCCACGCTCAAGGACTTCACGCCCATCGCGCGCACGGCGATGCAGCCGCTGGCGCTGCTGGTCAACCCCAAGCTGCCGGCGCAGAACCTGCAGGAATTCATCGCCTATGCCAAGGCGCGGCCGGGGCAGGTCAACTTCGGCTCGGCGGGCAATGGCGGCATCAGCCACCTGGTGCCGGAGATGTTCAAGACCGCCACGGGGCTGTTCATGGTGCACATCCCCTACCGCGGCAGCGCGCCGGCCTTCACCGACCTGATGGGCGGGCAGGTGCAGTTCATGGCCGAGAGCATTCCGCAGGCCGCCGCGTACCACAAGCAGGGCAAGGTGCGCGCGCTGGCCGTCACCAGCCGTGAGCGCAACCCGGCGCTGCCCGAGGTGCCCACGGTGATCGAGAGCGGCATCAAGAACTTCGAGGTGGTGGGTTTCTACGGCTTCCTGGCGCCTGCCGGCACGCCCAAGGAGGTGGTGGCCAAGCTCAGCGACGCCTTCGGCCAGGTGATGCAGTCGGCCGAGGTGAAGAACCGCATGGTGAGCCAGGGCGCCGACCCGGCCTACCTGGGCGCCGAGGACTTTGCGAAGTTCCTGGCGAGCGAGATGCCGCGCTGGGCCACGGCGGTGAAGCAGTCCGGCGCCAAGCTGGATTGAGAAGTCCGCTCGGCCACTCCGGATTCATTCACGCCATCTGAGCGCGGCGCCGCGTTACAAGCGTTTTAGGCCGCTGGCGCTTATCTGGTAAGCGCAAGCAGATATCAACTATGTAGCGGTCGGCGCTGCGCCCGCAGCCCCGGCAGGGCCCTGGGGCTGCGGCACCGCGACGGTGGGCAGCGCAGGGGCCGCATCCGCTGCGGCGGGCGCGGGGGCATGGGGCGCCACGCTGGTCGATGCCGGTGGCGACAGGGCCAGACCGGCGCCGCGCAGCGATTCCAGGATGGTGAACAGCAGGTCGCTCTTCACGCCGCCGGCGTTGCGCGGGTTGCTCACGTAGCCGATGGCCAGGAAGGTGAGCGTGCCGCTGACGATGTCCTCCAGCGTGACGCTGGGCTCGGGGTTGTCCAGGATGCTCTCGTGCGCCTGGAAGGCCTCCAGGATCAGGGCGCGCATGCGCTTGGCGTCCGTGTCCAGCGGTGCAGGCAGGCGCAGCAGCACGCGGCCCGGGGCGCCGGTCAGCGTCATGTTGCGCACGGTCTTGGTGATGAACTCGGAGTTGGGCACGATCACCGTGGAGCGGTCGCCCAGCTGGATCTCGGTGGCGCGCACGTTCACGCGGCGCACGTCGCCTTCGGTGGTGCCCAGCACCACCCAGTCGCCCACCTTCACGGGGCGCTCGGCCAGCAGGATCAGGCCCGAGATGAAGTTCTGCACGATGGCCTGCAGCCCGAAGCCGATCCCCACCGACAGCGCGCTCGCCACCCACGCGATGCGCTCCACGCTGATGCCCAGGCCCGCCAGCGCGATGGCCACCACCACGATGCCGCCCACGTAGCCCAGCAGCGTCGTGATGGAGCTGCGCATGCCCGGCTCCAGCGAGGTGTTGGGAAAGTAGCGCTCGCTCAGCCAGCGCTTGACCACGCGGATCATCAGCAGCCCGGCGATGATCACCGCCAGGGCCGTGAGCAGCGCCTGCGGGGCGAGGGTGATGTCGCCCACCTTCAGGCTGTGGTCCACGGTGGTGCCACGGCGGAAGACCTCGTCCGGCCCCGTGCCGAACGGCGCCATCAGCGCGATCACCATGTAGAAGAACAGCGCCACGCGCACCACGCCCGAGACCAGCACCGAGGCCTGGTCCAGCAGCTTGGCGTCCAGCCCCAGGCCCTTGTGCAGCCGCTCGCCGAAGCCGCCCTTGGACGAGAGCAGGGCTTCGCACAGGTCGTCCGCCAGCTGGATCAGGAGGTAGGTGGTGGCGAACACCACGGCGCTCCACACCATCTGCCGGGCCAGCGTGCCGGCCAGCGCCACGTAGCCGAAGGCGACCAGCAGCACCGTGGCCGTGGTGGCCACGCCGGCGCAGGCGATCAGCAGCCCGACCCACACCGGGCGGGCAGGAGGCGGGGCCGCCGGCGCTGCGGCTTCGCCGTCCTGCGC
>JAEWPH010000253.1 GCA_023460715.1 Pseudomonadota bacterium
GGGGGGGACCCCCCCCCCCCCCCCCCAACCCCGCCCGCCCCGCGGGGCCGCCCGCACCACCCCGCCCACACCATGCGACAACTCACCCCCGCCCAGCGCCACCGCGCCCGCGTCCTGGCAGAGCAGGCCCACGCCGCCACGCCCTACGGCCAAGAACTCGCCAGCTCTGCCCACCAGCTCATGCTGGTCAAGCTCGCCGCCGACAAGCGCGCCTTGAAGGCCATCCAGTCCGTGCAGCTCAAGCGCACCACCAAGGCCAAGCTGCTGCCCGCGTACCTCGACTGGATCGGCGGCGCGCTCACCGGCGGCGGCGGCGCCGAAGACGCGGTGCTCACCACCTGCATGGTGTGGGCCATCGACGCCGGCGCCTACGCCCTGGCGCTCACCATCGCCCCCTACGTGCTGCAGCACGGCATGCCCATGCCCGACCACTACCAGCGCGGCGCCGCCGCCGTCATCGTGGACGAAATGGCAGACGCCTACCTGCAAGCCCAGTGGGATGCCATCACCTATGAGGCCACCCCCGCCGGCTACGCCATCCACAGCCACGGCAGCACCGAGGCCGCCGCCCTGCTGGGCCAGGCCCTGCACCTCACGGCCCCGCACGACCTGCCCGACCAAGCCCGCGCCAAGCTGTGCAAGGCCGTGGGCTACGCCCTGCTGGGCAAGGTGCAAACCGCCGAACAGCCCGAGCTGGACAAGATGCCCCGCGCCGTGCTGGAACAGGTGCGCAGCCACCTCGCCACCGCCCTGGCGCTCGATGCGCTGTGCGGCGTCAAGAAAGACCTGGAACGCATCGACCGCAAGCTGGCGGCCGACGCATCCGGCAAGGCCAAGCTGCCCGACGCCGCCGCAGGCGATGCCGCAGCCGCACCGCCCACCGAGCCAACCGAGCCCACCACGGCCGCACCCGACACCCCGGCACCCGCCCGCAAGCGCACCGCCCCAGCCACCAAGGCCGGCGCGGGCTCGCGCAAGCGGTAGCCGGCCACCCGCGCACCCCCCAGTGCCGGGCGGCTCGCAGTGCCGCTGCCAGGGCTTCGGCCCAAAGGCAAAGCACTGCGACCACCGCCCACCTATTCCCGATCACGCCGCTCCAACCAGTCGCCGCCCATGTCGTCCCTCATCGTCAATCCGCCCCTGGTGCGCACCACGCCGCCCAGCGACCCCGCGCCGCTGGGCGTGCTGCAGGCCGGCGCCTTCTGGCCCGCCATCGACCTGGCCCACCTGCGCGCCACGCTGGTGGCAGACGGCACCGTGACGCCCGACCGCCTGGAGCACGCCGCGGCCGAGGCCCTGGCCATGGCGGTGGACCAGCTCACCGCCTGGGCCGCCAAGCAGCAGGCCGCCGGCCACGTCACGCTGGCGGCTGTGCCCGCCGCAGCCATCAATGCCGAATCGGTGCATGTGCAGCGCTTCCGCCGCGCCGTGTACGCCTACACCCAGGCCGGGCTGCTGACGCGCTACGCCGCCACCAGCGCCACGGGCCGCAGCGACGACGCGGCCGAGCTGCGCGACCGCCAGGCCGAGCAGCACGCGCGTGATGCCCTGTGGGCCGTGCGCGATATCACCGGCACTGGCCGCATGGCCTGCGAACTGATCTGACATGGCAACCACCGTGCGCGCCATGCAGGGCGACACCGTGGACGTGATCTGCGCGCGCCACCTGGGCCAAACCGCCGGCGTTACCGAGGCCACCTACCGCCTCAACCCTGGTCTCGCCGCCCTCGGCCCCGTGCTGCCCCTGGGCACGCCCGTGGTGCTGCCCTCCCCATCCACCACCCAACCCACCGCGAAGCCTTTGCAGCTATGGGACTGACGTTTTCCACCACCACCAAAGAAGCCACCACCATGTCTGACCCTACCGCCGGCGCCGGCGCCCTCGCGGGCTACAAGATCGCCCTGTTCTCGCTGCCCATCGTGGCCAGCCTCATTGCCTTTTGGCTGGGCTTGCGCTTCGTGCCTCTGCGCACTGATGACCCGCGGGCAGACCTCATCAACCGCGTAATGGCCTGCCTGGTGTCGTCTTTCGTGCTGGGCATTCCCGCCCTGGTGCTGCTGATGCAGCACACCCCCGGCGCGTTCGACGCCGGCACCGCGCTGGCGCTGCTGGCCGGCCTGCCGCCCGTGGCGGGGTTCTTCGCCATCACCCTGTGCATCACGGTGCTGTGCTCCATCCCTGGCCCGTGGCTGATGGCCGCCGTGTTCCTATGGCTGCAGCGCCGCAAGGGCAAAGACATTGCCGAGCTGGTGCAAGACGCCCGGCAAGACGTTGCCAGCATCGTCGGCGGCGCCGGCAACACCACCACCGGGGGCACGCCATGAACCCGCGCGCACTGTCGTACATCGCCGAAGTGATCCGCCGGGAGGCCGGCTACGTGAACGACCCGCAAGACAGCGGCGGCGAAACCAACCACGGCATCACCAAGGCCGTGGCCCGCGCCTACGGCCACCACGGCGCCATGCGCGACCTGCCTGTGGCCGTGGCGCAAGACATCTACCTGCAGCGCTACTGGATCGAGCCCGGCTTCGCCCTGGTGGATGGCATCGCCCCCGTGCTGGCGGAATGCCTGCTGGACTACGGCGTGCTCACCGGCCAGGCCACCGCGGCCAAGCACCTGCAGCGCGCCCTCAACCACTTCAACCGCCAGGGCGCGGACTACCCCGATGTGGCGGTGGATGGCCGCATCGGCACCCTCACACTGTCCGCCCTGGCGGCGTACAAAGCCAAGCGCGGGCGCGCGGGCCTGGACGTGCTGGCCGATCTGGTGGAGTCCCTGCACCGCGTGCATCTGGTGGAGGTGGCCGAAAGCCGGCCCAAAGATGAAAAGTACGCCTACGGCTGGCAGGCCCGCGCCGGCGCAACGCGCAACGCGGCCGGGGTGCGGCCATGAGCGTGATGCAAGCCCTGCCCCGCCTGCTGGGCATGGGCGCCATCGCTGCTGCCGCGCTGTACGTCCACGGCCTACGTGTGGACGTCGCCCGGGCCGATGGCATCGCCCAGCGAGACGCCAAGACTATCTCTGCCCTCACCGTGGATCGGGATGGCCTGGCGGAAGCCCTGCGCAAGACCGCCGCGCTGTCCGATCAACTCGCCGCCCTCCAAGCCGCCAACCTCAAAGGCCACGCCGATGCAAAGCGTTCTACTGAAACTCTCGTTGCTGACATTCGCGCTGGCCGTGTCCGGCTGTCAGTCCCTGTCCAAGCGCCCGGTGCCGCCCACGGACACCAAGGCAGCGGCGCCGGTGGTGCCGGCGCTGGGCCTGGCCAAGCGTTCGCCGAACTTGACCCCGCGGCTGGTGCAAGCCTTGTCGCAATCGCAGCCGATGGCGATGCCGCCATCCTCGACCTCAATACCTGCATCGACGCCTATGCAAGTGTCCGCCGCCGAGTAAACGGCGAGCCGGATGGCGCCGGCGGCAGCGGGGCCGCGCCGTGAAGAAGGCTTACAGCCTGCGCGCCTTCCTCGCCAACGCGGTGCCCGAGCTGCGCGAACAGCCCGAGCGCCTGCGCATGTTCGTGGAAGGCGGGCATGTCGTTTCCACCGGCAGCGATTCGCTGTCCTTCATCTACCGCTACACGGTGCGCGCCGTGGTGATCGACTTCGGCGCGGATCTCGACCTTCTCACCGTGCCCGTGCTGCTGTGGCTGCGCGAGCACGAACCCGAGCTGCTGGCGAACAAGGAACGGCGCGAGAACGACATACGCTTCGACGTGGAACTGCTCAACGGCCAGGCCCTCGACTTGGTGATGCAGATCGACCTGACCGAGCGCGTGGTGGTGCAGGATGAAGTGGTGGACAGCCGCAACCGCCTCACGGTGCGCCACCCCGACGAAATCTGGCACCCCAAGCCCTACGCCACCGGCGACTACGCCCTGTACCTGGGCGACCAGATCGGCAGCGAGTGGCACACGCGGCCCGAGGTGGGGTAACGCCATGGCCGACAGACTCGACCAGCTCGCCGCCTGGGCCGGCCCGCTGCTCGCCAAGCTGGCCCCGGCCGCCCGCCGCGCCGCCATGCGCGAGGTGGCTACGCTGCTACGACAGCGCCAGGCCGCGCGCATCAAGGCCCAGCAGAACCCGGACGGCACGCCCTACGAAGCGCGCCGGCCGCGCGCCCAGCTCCAAGCTAAGGCCGGCTCGATACGCCGGGAGATGTTCGCGCGCATGCGCCGGCCGGCCACGCTGCGCAAGTCATCGACGGACGATGCGGCGGTGGTGTTCATCGCCGGCGGTGCTGCATCCACGGCGCGGGTGCACCAGTACGGCCTGCGCGACAAGGTGGATTGGCGCATGGCGGAAAGCCCGATGGTGCGCTATGCACGCCGCGAGCTATTGGGGCTGAGTCCAGATGATCTAGATGCAGTGGGGCAGCAACTTCAACGCCACTACAACCCGACCTAAGGCGGGGATACGATGCGGCACTGCAAGATGGGGATTGCGATTGCTGTCGGTTGCGCGGCCACCGCAATCCTCAGTAGACGCCTTTATTGCTACACATAAACCTCACGCAGGCTTGAATGATCCATACACCTTATGTTCCCCACCTCTACGGGGATGCAGCTCAGGCTAAGCTCAAGTCGCATGTGGGATGGCTCACCATTGGTGTCGCGTCGTCGATACCCTGGCCCCAAGAAGATGTCTGGGTGTCCTATGACGGCCACGAGTATGTCTTTCGTGGCAGTAAGGCGGAAAAGGATGGAGGATCCCCATGCATTTCTACGCCGTGTTCTCCGAACGAGATCGACTCTGCAAAAACCCGGTGCTACTTGCTCTGCTCAGTGCTTGGATGGTTTAAAGGCGGTTATGTTGATGTCACTGGTAGTGTCTGGGGATCAACGCCAATCCGCTACGGCTCTCGTCATACCTTTTCGACGGTTTCAGAGGGCGTCCGGTTTTTCACCTGCAATTACATGCCAGTCATCCGGGATGAGCGGACCCGCAAGGCATTGGCGTTTCTGCGAGAAGGCAGGCGCCTGAGACATGTTCACGAGCCCTACTCATTCCTAAGTTTCTTCAAAGTGCTGGAGTCTCAATTCAACACAACTGATCGCGTTAACTGGATTAAATCTAGTATTGGTTATTTGGAACGTGACGCTGCAAAACGCGTGAAAGCCCTCGAAGATCTAGGAGTCAACGTATCAAATCATCTGTACGAGTCTGGGCGATGCGCAGTCGCGCATGCCAGTCTGGACGGTGCCATTGTCGACCCGGATATTCCGGCTGATCGTCGACGCATTGCAGACGATATAGAGGTGATCGCCGCACTGGCAAACAGGTACATCAGCGCTGAAGCAGGTGTCCCGGATGATCGAGAACTATACAAATCTAGGGACCGGACAGTTCCGTGGCATGGCTTTTTGCCTCCGGAAACTCTCCGACGACTTCAGGCGGGAGACGGAGTCGATAACCTGGAAGCGCTAGGGGGGCTGCAAGGTGTTGAAGTGTCTGTGCGACTGTGGGGCAGTGACCCTCCAGAGTGCATGCAGAAAATGCGTTTACGGCCTGAGGGATACGGCCCCGGCCTCATATTGTTTTCAGCGATCAGTCGTCGGAACACGTTGGTACTGTGCTTTTTGGTGGATTTCGCCAATGGTCGAATCCACACTCAGCTTGAAGACGGTATGCTGACAGACACCTTCAACCAAGTCAGTGAGTCTGAGGTCGAACACTACACACGCTATGTTCACAGCGTGATCGGGAATAGTCTGGTAGAGCTTTGCATCGAGGGCATTGATCCCATCCCTTGCGAGGTGGTCATACCCCGCAACATCATTCCGCAGCCGCCAGAGGAAATGGTGGCGAAAGCGCTAGACGAATTCAGAAACCGCCCCAGCAAGGAAGTTGCGGTCGGGTCGGCAGTAGGAGCACGAACTGCCCAACACGCAGCGGTGCGCACTACATCGGAAGGCTCGGCGGGAAGCAACTAACTCAGGGTAATGTCCACGCAGTGCACTAGTAACGATGAAAATTGACAACCAGCTAGACGGCACGTTTGCCATTCGCGCAAGCCGAGAGGATCTGCTGATCCTCAACAACGCACTGAATGAGATCTGCAATGGGTTGTCAGTGCCAGACTTCGAGACGAGAGTGGGCGCGCCGCTCGCCAGCGCGGAGCGTCTCCTAGAAATCGTAGGGGCAGCGCTCGACAGGTACGCGGCCCACTAGTTCAGAGCACGGCGGAACGCGGCGCGCGCAGGGCCATCCGTCCCCGTCACCACCACACGCGCGGTAGCTCGCGCGCGCGCGGGCATCCCGGCAATCTACGGGAATGCCCACGCCCGAGAACCTAGCCGGAACCATTGCCGATCTGCAGCGCCTGCTGCACAACCTCGTGCGCGTGGGCACCATCCACGCGGTGGACCTGGGCAGCAAGCCCGCGCTGGTGCGCGTGCTGCTGTCTGCTGACGATGAAACCGAGGGCGGCCAGCTCGTCACCGACTGGCGCCCGTACTTCGAGCGCCGCGCCGGCACCACCAGCACATGGAACCCGCCCACCGTGGGCGAGCAGTGCGCCGTCATCTCGCCCGGCGGCGACCTGGCGGCCTGCCTCGTCCTCGTCGGCCTGCACAGCGCGCACAACCCGGCGCCCAGCAACTCGGCAGACCACCACACCACGCGCTACCCTGACGGCGCCGTCATCCAGTACGACCACGCGGCCCATGCGCTGACGGCCACGCTCCCCGCGGGCGGCACCGCCACGCTGGTGGCGCCGGGCTCCGTCACCATCGACAGCCCGGAAACGGTCATCACTGGCAACTGCACGGTACGCAGGACGCTCACCTACCTGGGCGGCATGGTGGGCCGGGGCGTGGCGCCCGGCGCATCGGGCGCGGCGCAGATCGAGGGCGACGTGCGCACCACGGGCGACGTGGTGGCCGGCGGCATCAGCCTGCGGGGCCACACGCACCCCGGCGTGCACGGCCAGACCGGGGCGCCGCAATGATGAACGCCACCACCGGCCGCGCCCTGGCCCCTGCGGCGCACATCGGCCAGTCCATCGCGGACATTCTCACCACCCCCATCGGCTCGCGCGTCATGCGCCGCCTGTACGGCAGCTTTCTGCCGGCCCTGGTAGACCAGCCCGCCACGGCGGCCAACCTGCTGCGCCTGCGCGCGGCCACGGCGCAGGCCATCATGAAATGGGAGCCGCGCACCCGCGTGCGCTCCATCGCCGTGGCCGTCACGGCCGAGGGCCGCACGGAAATTTCCATCGAGCGGCAAGACCGCGGCCAGGCCGCCATTGCCCGCCAGACCCTGCGCATGGGCGGTGCCGCATGAGCAATGCGCAACTCATCGACATGAGCAAGCTACCGGCGCCCGACGTGGTGCAGGTGCCGGAGTTTGAAACCATCCTCGCTGGCCTCAAGGCCGACATGGCCGCCGCCTACCCGCCCGCGGCCGACGTGCTGGCCCTGGAGTCCGAGCCGCTCACCAAGTGGCTGCAGCGGCTGGCCTTTCAGCTGGTCATCGAGCGCAGCGCGCGCAACGACAGCGCCCACGCCGTCATGCTGGCCTACGCCCGCGGCGCAGACCTCGACCAGCTCGGCGCGTTCTTCGGGGTGGAGCGGCTGGTGGTCACGCCCGCCAACCCCAACGCCGTGCCGCCCGTCGCCCAGGTGATGGAAGGTGATGACGCCTTCCGCGAGCGCATACAGCTCGCCCCGCGCGGCTACAGCGTGGCCGGCCCGGTGGGCGCCTACGTGTTCCACGCCCGGGCGGCCGACGGCCAGGTGCTCGACGCTGCGGCCACCAGCCCATCGCCCGGCCGCGTGGTGGTGTCGGTGCTGTCGCGCGACGGCACGGGCGTGCCCACGGCCGCCCTGCTGGCGAAGGTGGCCGCCGCCGTCAACGCTGACGACGTGCGCCCCCTTACCGATGAAGTGGTGGTGCAGGCCGCCGGCATCGTGCCCTACGCCATCACCGCCACCGTGTACACGCTGCCGGGGCCGGACTCCACCAGCGTGATTGCCACCGCACGCCAGCGCATCGCCGCCTATGCGCAGGCCATGCACCGCATTGGCCGCCAGCCCACGCTGTCGGGCATCTATGCCGCGCTGCACATCGAGGGCGTGGCGCGTGTGGTGCTCACCAGCCCGGCCGCCGACGTGGCCGTGGGGCCTACGCAGGCCAGCCACTGCACCGCCGCCACCATCACCTTCGGGGGCGCGGTTGACTGACCCGGCCAACACCCCGGCGGTGTCTCTGCTGCCGCCCAACGCCACCGCGCTGGACCGCGCGGCCGAGGCCGTGGCCGTGCGCGGCCTGCAGGCCATCCCGCAGCCGCACCGCGCACTGTGGAACCCCAGCACCTGCCCGCTGGAGCTGCTGCCCTGGCTGGCCTGGCAGATGGGCGTGGAAGCGTGGCGCGCCGACTGGCCCGAGGCCATCAAGCGCGCCATCGTGCGCAACGCCATCCAGGTGCAGCGCCGGCGCGGCACCCTCGCCAGCGTGCGCGACACCGTGGCCGCCTTCGGCGGGCAGATCGCCGTGCGCGAGTGGTGGCAGAAGTCGCCCAAGGGCACGCCCCACACCTTCGAACTCGTCTTCACGATGACCGAGGGCGACAACGCAAGCGCTGCCTTCGTGGCCGACGTGATGGCCGAGGTGTCCCGCGTGAAGCCGCTGCGCTCGCACTTCACGTTCATCCAGGGCCTGGCCGCTGCCGGCTCCATCAAGCTGGCCGCCGTTGGCCGCCCCACCGCATACGCACGCCTGGACATGCAGGCGCAGTAACCCCATGGCCATCATCTTCAAGCTCACCAACGCGGGCCGCGCCGCGCTCGTCAACGCCCAGAACAATGGCACCCTCGCGCGCACGGTGGTGTCGGTGGGCGTCACCGCCACGGCCTTCAACCCCGGCCCCACGCTGGCCGCCATCCCCAACGAAATCAAGCGCATCGCCACGCTGGCGGGCGACGTGGTGGCCCCCGATACGGTGCATGTGACCGTGCGCGACGACGGGGCCGACACGTACACCGTGCGCGGCCTGGGCCTGTGGCTCGATAACGGCGTGCTGCTGGGCACCTACAGCCAGGCCGCGGTGATCGTGGAGAAGTCCCCCGCCGGCATCATGCTGCTGGCGCTGGACCTGCGCGTGCTGGATGGCAGCGTGGACATTTCCACCCTCGTCTTCGGCAACAAGGACTTTCTGAACCCGCCGGCCACCACCGAGCGCCAGGGCGTGGTGGAGCTGGCGACGGCGGCCGAGGCCGCGGCGATGGCGGACGCCACCCGCGCCCTCACGCCGGCCAGCGTGGCCGCGCCGTTTGCCGCCCGCGCCCTGGTGTC
>JAEWPH010000254.1 GCA_023460715.1 Pseudomonadota bacterium
TCAAACGCCGCAGTGGTCAAAACAAGACGGCGTTGGTCCCGATTCCGCCAGACGGCACGCCGCGGGGTTCCAGCGCCTGCGCGGCCTGGTCTTCGGGCAGCAGGCTGCCGACGCGCACGCCCAGCAGGCGCAGACGCCGGTCCAGCGGCACGCGCTTGAGGCACAGCCCCGCCGCGCGGCGGATCACGGCCGCATCCTGCGTGTACACGTCGATGGTCTGGTCGCGCGTGGCGATCTTGAAGTCGTCGAAGCGCAGCTTGATGCCGATGGTCTTGCCCATGTAGCCCTTGCGGCGCAGGTCCTCGGCCACGCGCACGCACAGGTCGGTGAAGATGCGGCCCAGCTCGGCGCGGTCGCGCACGGCGTGCAGGTCGCGGTCGAAGGTGGTCTCGCGGCTCATCGACACGGGCTCGCTTTCCGTCACCACCGGGCGGTCGTCCCGGCCCCAGGCGGCTTCGTGCAGCCACGCCCCGGTCGAGCGGCCGAAGTGCCGCACCAGCCGCTCGCGCGGCTCGGCCGCCAGCTGGCCAATGGTCTCGATGCCGAGGGCCTGCAGCTTGGCGTCCGCCTTGGGACCCACGCCATTGATCTTGCGGCAGGCCAGCGGCCAGATCAGCGTCTGCAGATCGCCCTCGCGGACGATGGAGATGCCGTTGGGCTTGTTGAACTCGCTCGCCATCTTGGCGATGAGCTTGTTGGGCGCCACGCCCAGCGAACAGGTCAGGCCGGTGTCGTCGAAGATGCTTTTCTGGATGAGCCGCGCCAGCACGCGCCCCCCCTCGCGCTGGCCGCCGGGCACGTCGGTGAAGTCGATGTACACCTCGTCGACGCCGCGGTCTTCCATCAGCGGCGCGATGGACAGGATGATCTCCTTGAAGCGGCGCGAGAAGCGCCGCACCTCGGCAAAGTCCACGGGCAGCAGGATGGCCTCGGGACACAGGCGCGCGGCCTTCATCAGGCCCATGGCCGAGCCCACGCCGAACTGCCGCGCCGGGTAGGTGGCCGTGGTGATGACGCCGCGGCCGACGTAGTCCTTCAGGCGCGGGAAGGCAGCCACCGGGATTTCGGCCAGCTGGCCGTATTCGGCCAACAGCGCATCGTCCTGCGCCCGCCGGCCGCCGCCGATGACCACCGCCAGCCCCTTGAGCTGCGGGTAGCGCAAGAGCTCGACGGACGCATAGAACGCATCCATGTCCAGGTGCGCGATGCGGCGCGGCCGCGCAGGGGCACTGACGACGGTGGCCGCAGGGGAGTCAGGGGCAGCAGAAGAATCGGCAGGCGCAGTCACAGCCGCTATTGTGACGCTGGCAACCAGGCGCGGCCGTGGCGCTGGGGAATGGCCCGCCTCCGCAACGGTTCAAGCCTTTTCGGCCTACAGAGCTGATGGATAAAGCGCTGACTGCTATTCAATCTGCAGCAATGACCGCGGCGTTCACCGGCGGGTGATCACGTCGCCGTGCATGGGTGCCAGCAGCGCCAGCAGACGGTTCTGCTGCGTGAAGGGCACGTCCTGCCCGTCCATGGCGAACTGCAGCAGTTCCACCAGCCGGTTGAAGTCGCCCTTGGTGATCACGAAGTCGGCGTGGGCGGCCTTCATGTTGTCGCCCTCGTACACGCAGGGGCCGCCGGCCAGCACGCAGATCTGCAAGGTGAGGCTGTCCTTGAGCGCCTGCGCCTTGGTGTCCTTGAAGATCGGGCCGATGCGGGCGTCCGCCATGGCGCGGTTGACCAGGTCATCCATGATGCGGGCGATGCCCTCGCGCTCACCGAGCGCCTGGTACAGGCCCGCTGGCGCCGGGCGCGTCATGCCGGCGTTGTCGGCGCCATTGCCCAGCGGCGGCGGGGCCGTGGAGCCAGGGGCCGACGCCGGTGCGGCGGTGCCAGTGGCGGGCGCGGGCTGCGCTACGGCAAGGGCCGGCAAGGCAAACGCCAGTCCGGCGATCAGGCCCCGGCGGGCGGCGGACATCAGGGATCGCATGGCAAGGCTCCGAGAGGCAGGCAGCGCGGGCAACGAAGGCGGCAGGGGCGACACGGTCGGCATGTGCGGCCTCAGAACCCGGCCTGGGCGGAGAAGTAATAGCCGGTCTGCCGGCGCGGCGCGACGCCGGGCACGATGCGGCCCAGGTCCACGTACGCCAGCGTGAGCGACAGGTTCTTGCTGGGCGCCCAGGCGATGAACACGTCCTTCCAGTCGTCCTCGCGCAGCGCATCGCCCAGGCCGGCGGCAGCGCCCAGCGCCTGCAGGTTGTTGGGCTTGAAGCGGTATTCGGCGCCGATGGCCAGGTCGCGCCGCAGCAGGTAGGCCACCGAGATCTCGGGCTGCAGGCTGTAGCGGTCGCGCCCCGGCGCGGCGGAGCCGAAGCCGAGCAGCCCGTTCTGGTTGGCCTTGGTGTAGCGCAGCGTACCGCTCAGCAGCAGGCCCTTGTCGAGCAGCAGCTTGGTGGCGCTCACGTAGAAGTCGGTGCCGGAGCGGTCCACGCCCAGGAAGTCCATCACGCCGCCCAGCGAGCCCGGGCGCAGGCGCTTGTGCTCGATGCCCACGGCGATCTGGGGCACCAAGCTCTGCGCCTCCAGGATGGCGTCGCCCAGCAGCTTGACCTTGACGCCCACGATGTCCATCTTGAGGTGCGGCTTGGGCTCGATGCCGAAGGGGGCGATGCCGTTGAGCGCCACGGCCGGGCCGGCGTCGAAGTCCTGTTGCGCCACGGAGATCTCCACCCGGTCGTGGACCGCAACGGCGGCGCCGTAGCTCTTGAGGGCGTAGTCCAGCGTACCGACGCGGGTGGCAAAGGCGCTCATGCCCACCTCGCCCTCGGTGGCTTGGGTGCCGATCACGGCCCAGGGCGTGATGCCGCCGCCGGCCGAACCGCTGACGGTGCTGACGCCACCGGTCAGCAAGAGCTTGCCGGTTTCGGCGCGGGTGGTGGACCAGAGGCCGGCGCCCAGCAGAAGAAGTAACGCCGCAGCGGCATACCGCGGCAGCGCCCGCAGAACGGGCTGGTGGGAACGGGTGCGAGGGGCCATCGCTTGTCTCGTCAAATGTGTCATCGTGTTACCTACCTCCACGTGGCAGCAGCCCCGTAGGATGACAGATTGCACACAGAAAACGTGGCTCGTTACATCTTCGGCACGTAGCGATTCAGAGGGAAAATGGCCGTCGGCGCTTGCTGGATGAGCGCTTCAAGCTATCAATCCAGGAGTTGCTGATGCTCGCCCGGTAAAGGGGCGCCGCGCTGTCCGCTCACCACTGCAGGCAGATGCCCACCAGCCCCGCCACCACCAGCAGCAGGCCCGCCTTCTCCACGCGCGACAGCCGTTCGCGGAACAGCTGACGCGACACCAGGTAGCTGAACACCACCTCGATGAGCCCCAGCGTGCGCACATCGGCCGCCGGGCGCAGGGCATACGCGGTGAACCAGGCGATGGACGCGATGCCGCCCATGGTGCCCGCCACCACCGAGAGCTTCCACGCCCGGCCGATGGCCTGCACCACGCCCGGCTGGCGGGCCAGCAGCCAGCCGCCCAGCAGCACCGACTGCAGCAGCTGCGCCCACAGCACGCCCCAGCCGGCCGACACCCAGGGCGGTACGCCTTCGCCCAGCGCCAGCGACGCGCCGCGGAACCCCACGCTCGCCAGCGCAAAGCACGCGCCCGAGGCCAGGCCGTAGGCCACCATGCGCCCCTGCCCGCCCTGCCCGGCCACCACCACGCGCCCGCTGCGCGGCAGCGACAGCAGCACCACGCCGAGGGTGGCGGCCGCCATGGCCAGCATCGCCACGGTGCCAGGCAGCTCATGCAGCAGCACGGTGGAGAACAGCGCCACCTGCAGCACCTCGGTCTTGGAGTACGCCACGGCGAGGATGAAGTTGCGCTCGTTCATCGCCAGCAGGAGGAACGCCGTGGCGCCCACCTGGGTGAGCGCGCCCATCGCCAGCCACGCGGCATAGGTGCCGGTGAACACGGGCGCCAGGCCGGGCCGGTCGCCCAGCACGCAGGTGCCCAGCACCCAGGCCGCCGCCACCGGCAGGCCGTACAGAAAGCGCACCAGCGTGGCGGCGAGCGTGCCCAGCTCGGCCGTCAGCGTGCGCTGCGCGGCATTGCGCACGGTTTGAGCCAGGGCGGCCCACAAGGTGATGGGAATCCAGATCCAGGCGAAGACGGCGGCAGAAGACATGCGCTGGTTATAAGAACGTGTTTACGATCTCCCAGGGGCCGCGCAGCGGCGTTTGCGGGAGGGGATGCAAGGCGCGGTGCGCAGTGGATAGCTCGGCTATCCACAAG